>SKNK01000280.1 GCA_007120565.1 Nitriliruptoraceae bacterium
ACTCAGGGACGTCCATCGCGGACATCGCCGACCTCCTCGGAGCGACCAAGGGGCGCATCTACCACTGGTACCGGAGCAAGGCCCAGATCTACCTCGACGTGCATCGCCAGGCCATGGAGATGCTGTTCGCAGTGATCGAACCGATCGCGGAAGAGTCCTCGTCGGCGGAGGATCGCCTCTCCCGGATGGTCTTCGAGCACGCGCACCTGATGATGACCGCCCTGCCCTACCAGCGCGTCTCGGTCCAGAGCTTGGACATGCGCGTGCTCGTCACCGATCGGGACCTGGCCGAGGTGCGCACCGAGGTGATCGCCCTACGTGACCACTACGAGGAGCTGTTCGCCAAGGTCATCGCCGAAGGGGTGGAAGAGGGGGTGTTCCGACCGACGAGAGGCCGCTCAGCGACCAAGCCCCTGTTCGGCGCGGTCAACTGGATCACGATGTGGTTCGAACCGGGTCGGAGTGGGAGCGCCGACAACGAGGACGAGATCGCGCACGAGATGGCGACCTTCGTCGTCAAGGGTCTGCGGAAGGATCCCGAGTGACCAGCCGGCCATACCACGACGACTACTGGGATGAACGCGAGCTGTGGTCCCGGGACCAGCTTGCCGAGTACCAACTCGGCGCGCTCAAGCAGCAACTGGCTTACGTCGGTTCCCGCAGCGACCTCTACCGCCAGCGGTTCGCAGAGGTTGGCTTCGAGCCGGGTGACCTGCGAAGCCTCGAGGACCTGACCACCCTTCCGGTCACCCGCAAGGGTGAGTACGTGGATGCCATCGAGCGCGTGCCCCCCTTCGGGCCCGGCGTTGCGTGTGACCCCCGGGACGTGCGTCGAGTCCACTTCTCATCCGGCACCACGTCGCAACCCACCCCGATGTGTTGGTCCCAGCGAGATCTTGACCGTTGGGCGGATCTGTACGCCCGTAGCGCCTATAGCCAAGGGGTACGCGATACCGACATCTACCAGTGTCTGTTCAGCTTCTCCTGGTTCGTGGGCGGGCTCGGGGGGACCCTGAGCTACCAGCGGATCGGCGCCACCTGCATCCCCGGTGGCAGTGTCGACGCCCAACGGCAGATCGACACGCTGTTCCGCTACGGAACCACCTGCGTTGGCGGGACGCCCTCGTTCATGTTGCACCTCGCCGAGGTAGCACAGGAGCTGGGCCGAGATCTCCGCGACAGCCAGGTCAGGAGGATCATGGTGGGGGGCGAGCCGGGCGCCGGTATCCCCGCCACCCGGCAACGCATCGAGGAACTCTGGGATGCGGAGTGTCGGGACGGGTACGGCAGCCTGGAGTTCCAACCGATCGCCTGGGAGTGCCACCGTGGCGCCGGAGGCCACCTCGCCGAGGACTTCGCCTACGCCGAGGTGCTCGATCCGGAGACGCTCGACCCCGTGCCGGATGGCCAACGCGGCGTCCTGGTCCTCACCCACCTGGACAAGGAGGCCTGTCCGTTGGTGCGCTGGTGGACCGGCGATGTCGTGGTTCGAGACTCGTCTCCGTGCGAGTGCGGTCGGACCCATGCCCGCCTGCCTGGCGGTGTCTTGGGCCGCGCCGATGACATGCTGATCGTCAAAGGTGTCAACGTGTTCCCGAGCGCGGTCGAGGACGTCCTACGCCGGAGCCCCGGCACCACCGGCGAGTTCCAGATCGTGCTGGACGACGAGGTCCGCGACCCGACGACCGGTTTCCTCTCCGGACTGAAGATGCGGGTGGAGTTCCGGGACGACGCTCCCGAGGGTGCAGCAGACCAACTCTCCGCGAACCTGCGCAACGAACTGAAGGTTCGGGCGGCGGTCCTGCCGCTCACCCCAGGAACGCTTCCACGCACGACCCACAAGGCTTCGCGCCTCTCGGAGGAGGGATCGGCATGAGCGCTTCCGATGACATCCTGCTGTGCGCGCCGATCCGCAGCCCTCATGGACGCTACGGCGGATCCCTCCGGCAGGTTCCCGCCGTCGAGCTCGGAGCTGCGGTCGCTCGAGGTGCGATCGAGCGTGCCGGCATCGACGCCTCTGCGGTCGAGGAGCTCGTGGTCTCCCACTGCCGTCAGGCGGGCAACGGACCGAACCCAGGGAGGCAGATCGGTCTGCGCGCCGGGCTGCCCGAACACGTCCCGGCCCAGACGATCAACATGGCGTGCGCGTCGGGGCTGATGGCCTTGGAACACGGTCGGCGCAGCCTGCTGCTGGAGACGGCGGAGCTCGCCCTGGTCGTCGGCGTTGAGAGCATGAGCACGATGCCCTACCTCGCTTCATCATCCCTGCGCTGGGAGGGTGTCAAGCGTGGAGACATCTCCCTCATCGACGGTTGGCGCGACGGCGGAACCGATCCGGTCTGCGGTCTCAACATGGGAGAGACCGCGGAGAAGGTCGCGGCCACGTACGACATCGATCGGGCAGCTCAGGATGACTGGGCCCACCGCAGTCACACCCGGCTCGCGGCAGCTTGGGAGGCCGGCCGGTTCGACGATGAGGTGGTGCCGATCGCCCATGAACGCGGTGAGCTCGTTCGTGACGAGACCTTCCGTGCGGACTCGAAGCGGGAGAAGTTGGACGATCTGCGTCCGGCCTTCGTCTCCGACGGCACCGTGACCGCTGGTAATGCCAGTCAGATGGCGGATGGCGCGGCGGCCATCCTGCTTGCGACCCGCGCCGGTGCCGAGCGACACGGCATGGAAGGGCTCGGCCGTATCCGGTCCTTCGCTGCTGTGGGGGTGGATCCAACCCACATGGGCATCGGGCCGACGGCGGCGATCCCGGCGGCACTCGACCGCGGTGGGATCACGACAGCCGACGTCGGGGTGTTCGAGATCAACGAGGCGTTCGCGGCCCAGATCGTGCAGAACGTGCGCGCGCTCGACATCGATCCCGAGCGGGTGAACGTCAACGGCGGCGGGATCGCGCTTGGGCATCCAACGGGCCAGAGCGGGACCAGGGTCGTGGTCACGCTGCTGCACGAACTCCGACGCCGCGGCGAGCGATTCGGGGTGGCGAGTCTGTGTGTTGGTGGCGGCATGGGGATCGCCGTTGTCGTCGAACAGGAGGACGCGTGACCCCCGACATCGATGGACTCCAGGTGGTGGTCGTCGGGTTGGGCGCTATGGGGCGCGGTATCGCACGCGTCTTCGCCGCGGGTGGTGCACAGGTCACGGTGCTGGACGTCGACGACCAACGGACCGCCGAGGGGCATGGCGCGATCCAACAGGAAGCAGCCGAGGATCCGGGTGCTGGTGGCTCGATCGTCGCAGGCTCGGATCTTGCTTCGGCGCTTCGCGACGCTGATCTGCTCGTTGAGGCGATCGTCGAGGATCTGGAGGTGAAGCGAGGGTTCCTCCGCGACGTGCGTGAGCATGCCCGACCGGAGTTGGTGGTCGCCTCCAACACGTCCTCCCTCTCCATCGGTGCGATGGGCGCGGCCTACCGCGATCCTGGCCAGGTACTCGGCCTGCACTTCTTCAACCCGCCGATGAAGATGA
>SKNK01000128.1 GCA_007120565.1 Nitriliruptoraceae bacterium
CATCGCCTACGCGGTGATGAACATCGGGGCGTTCGGGGTGGCGATCGCCGTCGAACGGCGCACGGGGATGCGCTCGATCGCGGACTACGGCGGTCTGGCCTCGAAGAGCCCGCTGCTCGGTATCGCGATGACGGTGTTCCTGTTGAGCCTCGGTGGTGCGCCACCGACGGTCGGCCTGTGGGCGAAGCTGGAGATCGTCCGGGCGGCGATGACCGAAGCGAGCCCGTTCGGTGTCGTGATGATGGTGTTCCTCGCCATCAACTCGGTGATCGCGTTCTTCTACTACCTCAAGGTCATCAAGACCATGTGGATGGACGACGCGCGCGAGGGGTCGCCGACGCTGCAGCCGGGCTTCAACCTCTCGGCCGTGGTCGTGGTGCTGATGATCGGCACGGTGATCCTGGGCATCCTGCCTGGCCTCATCAGCGGCGCGACGTCACTGACCGGTCTCGCCGCCTTCGGCTGACCTGCGCAAGCCCTGGGCTAGACCTGCGCCAGGCGCGTGCGGAGCGGTCACTCGGTGACGGTCACCGTTCCGGTCATCGTCGGGTGGATCGCACAGACGTACCCGAACTCGCCGGCTTCTTCGAAGGTGTGGCTGAACCGGTCATCGGTGCTGAGCGAACCCGAGTCCGGCCCATCGTCGAAGGTCACCGTGTGGCCGAGGTCGCCGACGTTGGTCCACTGCACGGTGTCTCCGACCGAGACCTCCACGTCGCTCGGGTCGTAGCCGTTGTCGATCACGTCCACCTCCGTTGCGTCGGAGTCCGCCGCCTCGGAGGCGCTCGGTTCCTCGGCGTCACAGGCGGCCAGCAGCAGCACTGAGCAGGTCGCGACGGATAGCAGTAGGTGGTGGCGTCTCATGTGGCGTCTCCAGCGGTGGTGGCAGAGGTGGTGACCTGTACCGATGCAGGCCCACCATCGACCCCTCTACTACGCGCCCCGGGGGTGATCCGGTTCGATCAGGCTCACGACCCTTCGGGGACACCGTTCCCCGGGTCGTCGCGGCCGTCGTCGCGGCCGTCGTCGCGATCGGCCTCGCGACGGATCCAGATGGTCATCAGCGCGATGATGACCCCGAACAGCACCACGCCGGTGACCGTCAGCCAGATCCCGCTGTCCTGATAGGCGCGCCCCAGGGCGTACCCGACGCCGAGCGTGGCCGAGACCGCAACGATCGCCCCGAAAGCATCGGCGGCGAGGTAGCGGCGCCAGGACACGTCCGATAGCCCGGCAGCTGCCGCCAGCACCGTGGGCGGCATGGCGGCCAAGCGGCCGAGCACGGCGATGAGCGGCCCTCGACGGGCGATCACCCGTTGGGCGAGTTCGAGCTGTCGCGGCGGGATCGCGCGGTGGAGCCACGCGGGACCGTCTCCGGATCGCAGGACCGACTGGTAGGCGCGACCGATCACGAAGAACGCGGGGACCGCCAACAGGCCGAGGGGGAGGAAGGCCAGGAACAGCAGCAGGAGGTCTGGCTCACCGAGGTAGCGCGACTGCCCACCACCGACCAGCAGGAACTCCTTCTGCGGACGGACCAGGACCAACAGGGAGATGTCGTTGATCAAGAGCCACGGGATCGCCGGGATCGCGGCCAGGGGCACCGCGAACCGGGCGATCACCACCGCCAACGAGAAACGTCGCCATCCGCTGGCGATCGGCCGCTCGGAGACGGCGGTGTCGACCGGAGGGTCGAGCGAGGTCATCGGCGTCTCCGTGGTCGTGGCTGGCAGCTCTCGCAGGCGTACGCCCAGCGGTTGGCGAGGTCGAACCGTCGTACCTCGGTGTCGCAGCGGGGACAGCGTTCACTGCGGTAGACGTAGGTGGCTTCCTCGCGGGTCATGCGGCTGCGCGGCTTGCCGGCCTCCTTGGGGTCGACCGTCACGATCCGTCGCTCGCGGACGCCGCGGCGCAGCCACGACACCAGGGTGCCCCACATCGCGTCCCACTGCTCGCGGGTGATGCGGTTGGAGGGGGTCTCGGGGTGGATGCCGTGCACGAACAGGACCTCGGCGCGGTAGACGTTGCCGATGCCGGAGACCACCCGCTGGTCCATCAGAGCCTGCCCGATCGGGATCCTGCGCCGTTGCAGCGCGTTCCATGCCAGTTCGGGCTCGGCGTCCTTGCGGATCGGGTCCGGCCCCAGCCGGGCGATGATGGCGTCGACCTCGTCAGGGGCGAGCAGCGCACACGCGGTGGCACCGACCAGGTCGACGGTGCGCTCGGCGCCGACGACGCGGTACCTCGCCGTCTCCCGGGGTTCAGGAGCGGGGGAGTCGTGGGTGAAGAACCGACCGAACAAGCCGAGGTGGATGTGCACGGTCTGCCCACCGTCGTAGTGGTGGAACAGGTGCTTGCCGTAGGCGTCGGCCCGTTCGAGGACCTGGCCGTCGAGGAGTGCTGCGGCCTCGAGGAAGCGGCCCTGCGGCGAGCTCACCCGAACCGGGGTGCCGCCGAACCACGAGGTGTGGTCGCGCGCGAGACGGTGGATCGTGTGGCCTTCGGGCACAGCGGGACCTCGTGAGGTCGGGGCGGCCCGGATGAGGCCTACGAGCAGGTCAGGGGCACCGTGAGAGCCGTGAGCCTATTGGGCCGGCGTGCACGCGTGGTCGCCCACGGTCTCTCGCCCGACCGGTCCTGGGCGCCTACCCTGACGGTCCACAGCCCCGGGATCGGAGCGCACCGTGACGCCGACGAGACGTAGCCTCGAGGGCATGCCCGAGGTCCACGTCCGGCCCCTCCGGCGTCGCGAGTACGACGCCTTGATCGAGCACGGCTTGATCGGCGAGGACGAGCGGATCCAGCTGCTCGACGGGGAGCTGATCGAGTTGAGCCCGCAAGGTGCGCCGCACGCCGGCCTCGTCGAGGCCCTCAACGAACGCCTGATGCCTGCCCTGGTCGGGCGCGCCCGGGTGCGGGTGCAGCTGCCGATCGTGACCGACGAGTACTCCGAGCCCGAGCCCGACCTGGCGGTGATCCCTGCCGACGAGCCTCGCGACCGCCACCCTGAACGAGCCCTGCTGGTCATCGAGGTGGCCGACAGCACCGTTCGGCTGGACCTGATCCGCAAGGCTCGGATCTACGCCGCCGCGGGGGTGCCCACGTACTGGGTGATCGACGTCGAACGGGAGGTCGTGCACGTCCACACCGGCCCGACGGCCGACGGGTACACGACCGTGGTGCCGCATGGCCCCGACGATCCGCTCGACGCCTGCGGGGTCGAGCTGACCCTCGCCGGGCTGCGGCACTGACCCCGCACGAAGGCGGCACTGGCCCCGTAGGAGTTGCGACGCTGGCCCCCGACGCTGACCCCCAACGAGGCTGCCTGGTCGCTGCTGCGTGGTGCCTCTGGTCTGGTCGCTCGTGGTCGGTGAGCCGCTACTTGTAGTTGGTGAACCTCAGGGGCGCGTCGTGGTCCTTCTTGTTGACCATCGCCTGGATCTCCTGGAGATCGTCGCGCTTCTTGCCGGCGACACGG
>SKNK01000414.1 GCA_007120565.1 Nitriliruptoraceae bacterium
CGGACGTCACCGCCGACACGCTGGCCGGCGAGACCATCACCGACGTCCTGACCCGCGCACCCGGCAACGATGCCGCGATCGGTGGGCTCAAGGTCATCACCGCGAACGGCTGGTTCGCCGCTCGCCCCTCCGGCACCGAGGACGTCTACAAGATCTACGCCGAGAGCCTCCGCGACGACGACCACCTCCAGGCGATCCTGGACGAGGCCCGGTCGCTGGTCACCGCGACGCTCGAACGACCCCGCTGAACGCCAGCCTGCGGACAAGGTCAGTCAGCCCGTACCCGGCGGAGCGGGCGCCTCCTCACGGATCGACCTGCCCGATGGGCTGGTCGACGGAGCCGGAGCGCAGGACATCGAGGTAGAGGGCCTCGGTCTCCGCGGAGGGTTCGACCCCGAGCTCCTCGGCCATCAGGGTGCGCAGGCTGGCATACGCCCGCACCGCCTCGGCTCGGTCACCCGCGGCGAAGTGCGCACGCATCAGGTGCCGGTGCCCGGCTTCACGGTACGGCTCGAGTGCGATGAGGTCGCGACCGACCGCGATGGCCAGGGTGTGTTCGCGCCGCTCGAGGTAGACGCGGACGAGCAGGTCCATCGAGCGGACGGCCATGTCGTGCAAGCGGGATCGCAGCCCGTCCACCCAGGGGTGATCCTCCCCGGGGAGCACCGGGCGTCGCACGATCCCGGCGGCGACGGTCGCCTCGGACCAGGTCGTCGCGATGTCGCCGTGCCGCCAAGCCCCCTCCGCGCGGTCGAGCGCGTTCGCGGCTACCTCGACGTCGACCCAGGGGTCGCTCAGGCGGACGTGGTAGCACCCACCTTCGGCGACGATGGCCGTGTCGGTTCCACCGACCTGTGTCAGCAGGGAACGGAGCTTGCTCACCACCACGCGAAGCGACGCTTCCCACGTCCGCGGCAACTGGTCGCCCCACAGCGCGGTTGCGAGCTCGTCGATCGGGACCGGGCGATGTCGTTCGATGACCAGGTAGACGAGCGCGAGTCGGCCCTGCCGTCCGGGTAGCGCAGCTTGGTTGAGGGTCTGCGACCCCTCGACCGCGACCCGTCCCGTGAGGTAGAACCGAAGCGCTGACGCCAACGTCCTGCCAACCTCTCCCCTACATCCTCGCGGCAGTGTCCCACGTGGAGGGCGAACATGAGCGAAGCCAAGGTCATCCAGTGCCCCTGCGGCTACACGCTGCACGGCGACGGAGACGACGAGGTGGTGGCGGCTGCGCAGGAGCACGCGCGCAGCATCCACGACCAGGAGCTGAGTTCGGACCAGGCCCTCTCCATGGCCCGACCGGCGTAGGCCCGCCGCTCGGGCCCCGACGAAGGGACCCCGAGATGACGCTCGAACTGCGCTGCGGCGATGTCGTGACCGGCTGCGAAGGCGTGGTCAGCGGCAACACCGAAGAGGAGGTGTTGACCGCGGCCGCGGCACACGCCGCCGAAGCCCACGACCTGACGACGATCGACCCCGCGACCGAGCGGGCGCTGGTCGCCGCGATCCACCCCGTGTGACCACGAGGTGGCCCACCCGGCCGTGGGCCACCTCGCGACCGGTCGCGTCAGACCGGCCGGGTCAGACGGGGCCGCGAGCGCGCTCGAGCGCATCGAGGATGGCGTCGAGGCCGAACTCGAAAGAGCTCACCTCACCGCCCGGCGCTTCCCTGTGGTACCTGATGTGCGCGGCGAGGTCGGGGTAGTCGTCCGCGGGGAAGCTCTCGAGGTAGCGGGCACTCATCTCCGGGAGGTCTTCTTCCTCGTAGGGGAAGGCCGCCGCCTGCAACGCGTGCCCCACGATGTGGTTCTGCAGCGTGTGGAAGGCGACATCGAGCACTCCCGGAGAGAAGCCGGCCTCCCGTAACTCGCGGAGCATCGCATCCATGTAGCGCATCCGCGTGGGGCCGACGTTCATGCGCGTGGCCCATTGGATGCTCGACCATGGGTGACGCACCAGGACGTCGTGGGCGGAGATGGCTCGTCGACGCACCGCGGTCTTCCAGTCCGCCGCCGCGTCGGGTTCCTCGATCTCGCTGGCGATGTACTCGACCATGCCGTCCAGCAGATCGTCCTTGGTGTCGACGTGGTTGTACAGCGACATCGCCTCGACCTGTAGCTGGCCGGCCAGCCCCCGCATCGTCAACGACTCGATGCCCTCGGCATCGGCCAGGGCGACGGCTTCCCGCAGGATCCGATCCCGGCTCAACGGGGTGCGCTGCCCTCGCGCCGAACGCCTCGCCATCCTGCGTGCCTCCCTTGACGGCCACCGCCCGGAAAGGTGCGCTTACGCTGTAAGCTTACAGTGTATGTCGGCCCCGCCCCTTGAGACCTGTCCCGGAGACCAGCCCATGAAGGCGATCGTGCAACGCGAGTACGGCCCCCCTCTCGAGGTGCTGCAGCTCGAGGACGTCGACGACCCCCAGCCAGGCGGCCACGAGGTGGTGGTCCGGGTCCGTGCCGCCGGGGTCAACGCCCTCGACTGGCACCTGGTCACCGGCGAACCAACGATCCTGCGTCTGGCGGGAACCGGAGTGCGGCGACCGAAGCGTTCCGGCGTCGGCCGCGACGTGGCGGGAGTGGTCGAAGCGGTGGGCAAGGACGTGACGCGCTTCGAGCCGGGCGCCGAGGTCTTCGGGTGGTGCAGCGGCGCCTTCGCCGAAGTCGTGGTCACCCGGGAGGACAGCCTGGTGGACAAGCCCGCCAACGTCAGCTTCGAGCAAGCCGCTGCGGTCCCCGTCGCCGCCATCACCGCGTTGCAGGGCCTGCGCGATCGCGGCGAGCTCCAGCGGGGCCAGCAGGTACTGATCACCGGGGCGTCAGGTGGGGTAGGCACCTTCGCCGTCCAGCTCGCCAAGCACCTCGGATCCGAGGTCACGGCCGTGTGCAGCACCCGCAACCTCGACCTCGTCCGCTCGATCGGCGCCGACCACGTCGTGGACTACACGCAGGAGGACTTCACCCGCATCGGGAAGCGCTACGACGTCATCCTCGACATCGCCGGTCGTCCGCCGCTGCTCGGATGCCGCAGGTCGCTCAAGCCTGGCGGCCGCCTGGTGATGGCGGGCGGCGAGGGCAACAGATGGTTCGGACCGCTCGGCCGGAACGCCAGGGGTATGGCCCTGAGCTTGGTGGGCAGACGGAGGATGCTCACATTCCTCGCGAAGGAGACCCGCGACGACACCCTCGTGCTCGCCGACCTGCTCTCGAGCGGTGACCTCTCCCCCGTCATCGACCGGACCTACGGGCTGGCGGCTGCCCCCGAGGCCGTGCACTACCTCGAGGACGGTCACACCCAAGGCAAGGTCGTAGTGGTCGTCTGAGTTCGGGGCAGACGGCGCCACCGGAGGTGCCGGCTGCGCCGTGTGCGCAATTACCTTAGAGGCTGCGCCAATAGGTGCGCGTCGTGGGGTCAGCTCTGGGGCCAGTGCTCGTCGAGTTGGGCCTGCTCGAGGGTGAGCTGTTTGAGCTC
>SKNK01000276.1 GCA_007120565.1 Nitriliruptoraceae bacterium
AGAAGGGCCCCGCCATGGCGGGGCCCTTCTCGCATCTAGAGCACGCGGGAGTGGCTACGTGACGCGGCGGCGAAGCCGGGCGGCATCACGCTGGCGCAGAGGTGGCACCACCGACGCTACGTCGGCGAGGCCGGTGCGAACCAGCGCAGCAGCGACCGCGAACCGGTCCCCATCACGGCTGAAGGCGGTGACCACGGCGGTCGGGTCGTCGAGGGATCGCACCTGGTCGGCGGCGATCAGCTTGCGAAGCACGGTCCGACGCTGCCAACCGTCTGGCGTCGCTCGCAGGATGCGCAGGACCTCCGCGCCGTGCACGACGACAGGCTCCTCTTCGAGGTGGAGGAGCCGCTGGCGTCCGTTCGGAGCGGTGCGAAGGTTCTTCGCGAGCCCGGCCGCCGGGTCGAGCGAGGTCGACGACGCACTGACGCCGGCATGGCTCGCGGCACGGGGGTCCGGGGCACCATGTGGTGGAGACCCACCGTCGTCGAGCGCCCGCTCGGAGGCGGGCTCGATCGAGTCCTCGGAACGCTCCCCAGGATCTGCCGTACCGGTCAGCACGTCGTCGGAGCGGCCAGCATCCGCCGGGGATCGCGGCTGCTGATCAGTCGCCCGTTGTCCGGTGGCCGCTGTCGACGAGCCGACGCCTCCCTGGTCCGAACGCGGCGGGTCCGTGGGTCCGCTGTCCGGGGGCGGCGAACCGGTGGTCTCGCCGGCACCAGGGGGCGGGGGGAGGTCGAGTGGCTCGCCCGACGGAGGACGCTCCGGCACGTGGGTGGCCAGGTCGTCGGGGGACACGCCGGAGTCGCGTAGCAACCGTTGACGTTCGGTGGGATCACGTAGCTCGTGCGCGAGTCGCTCCACCTCGCGATGGTCGAGGTTGAGGACCTGTTGGGCGACCTCCGCGAGCTCCTCCTGGGCGGCTGAGCTGCCAGCGCGATGGGCGACCTGCTCCGCTGCCGGACCCGCACCGTGCTCCCACAGGCCCTGCGCCAGCACACGGGCGTCCATGCTGGAGAGGTTGCGGAGGGCGTCGGTGGCGTCGGTGACCACGCGGACGCGATCCATCGGCCCCTCGACGTGCTGCCATCGGCGGAGCAGGTCCGCGATGCGATCGAGTTCGGTCGGGTCCATCGGTTCCCCGTCCGCCGTTGGCGCGAGCCCCGGCTTCGCCCTCAGGCGTCGTCATCGATCGGGTCGAGGTCGCCATCGCCACCCAGCCGGGACAGCATCCCGCGCAGATCGATGCCGGTGAGGTCCGAACCGATCTGGATGCCCTGCTCGACGTTGCTGGACACGGTCTTGGCCAGCTGCGAGGCGCCATCGGTGGAGATGACGGTCATCCGATCCACGGCGCTGAGGGGCTCGCTGGCCGCGCTGACCAGGTCGGGCAGGATGGAGGCGATCAGGTCCAGGGTGGCGGCGTCGCCGTACAGCTTGAACGCCTCGGCGTTCTTGGTCCGGGCCTCGGCTTCGGCTTCACCCTTGGCCCGGGTCGCCTCGGCCTCGGCGCGGCCTTCCAGCTCGACGGCCTCCGCCATGCGGGCACGGCGGGTCTTCTCAGCGTCGGCTTCGAAGATGGCGACGTTCTTGGACGCCTCAGCTTCCTGCTCGACGCGGTAGCGCTCGGCGTCCGCGGGCTTGCGCACCTCGGCGTCCAGCTGCCGATCACGCAACGATGCCTGACGCTCGGCGACCAGCTCCTGCTCCTGGATCACCTCGCGGTTGCGGTTGGCTTCTCGGAGCGGTCCGGCCGCGGCGGCTTGCGCTTCGGCCTCGTCGGTCTCTGCGCGGATCTCGGCCTTCTTGAGGTCGAGCTGACGCGTCTGGATCGCGACGGCTTCGTCGGCGCGGAGCCGTTCCTCCTCGGACGCCTGGTTCGCCCTGGCCTCGGCGATCTTCGCGTCCTGCTCGACCCGGGCGGCCTCGGGGCGGCCGAGGTCGTTGAGGTAGTCGCCCTCGGCTTGGATGTCCTGGAGTTGGAAGGTGTCCAGGGTCAGGCCCTGGTTGGTGAGCGAGGTCTCGGCTTCCTCTGCGACGGCGGACGCGAACGTTGCCCGGTCCTTGATGATCTCTTCCACCGTCAGGCGGCCGACGATCGCACGCAGGCTCCCGGCCAGGACCTCGGTGGTGAAGGTGTCGACCTCCGCCTGCTGGGTCAGGAACCGCTGGGATGCGGCCCGGATGGCATCCTCGTTGCCGCCGACCTTGACGATCGCGACACCATCGAGGTCGGCCTTGATGCCCTGGCTGGATACCGCGCCTCGGATGCTCACCGAGATGCGGCGGCTGGAGAGGTCCATGATGTGCAGCCGCTGCACGAAGGGCAGGACGAACACGCTCGCGCCCATGACGACCTTCTGGCCGCTCATGTCGTGGGAGACGTCCCCCGTCTCCGGGTTCTTCACCGGGGCGCCCTTGCGGCCCGTGATGATGTAGGCCTCGTTCGGGCCGGCGACCTTGATGCGTGAGACGATGGTGAAGGCCACCAACGCCAAGAGGACCACGGCACCGATGATGCCGGTGACCAGGGGTGACGCGAAGATGAAGTCGAGCATCATGGCTCCCGTGAGTTGGTACGCCGAGGATCAGTCCTCGGAGGTGGAGTCGGCCGGTGGATCCGACCTGGGCTCAGGCGTTGATGTGGTCGTGGGGTCCGACGTGGCGCCGGGATCCGACGTCGGGTCCGGCGCAGGGTCCGAGGACGGATGACCGGCAGCGTTGGCGTCGTCGGCAGAAGGGCGAGCGACGATCACCGCGGAGGCGGACAGCACTGCGGTCACTTCGACCTGTTCTCCGACCGGCAGGTACTCGCGGGCCTGGGCGTTGTACTTGCGCTGCTCGCCGTGGTGGCGGATGGTCACCTCGCCGTAGCCGGACTCCGGGATCGGGGTGATCACCACCGCGCGGACCCCCTCGAGGCCTCGGGTCGTGACGGTCTCATCGGTTGGCATGTTCATCAGGGAGCGCATCATCAGCAGTGCGAACCCGCCGACGACGGCTCCACTGCCCAGGCCACCCAGGGCTCCGGCGGTCGCCCCGACCCCGGTGGTGAACATGATCAGCGCCGCCCCGTAGCCGAACGCCGCGAGGAACGACCCGATGACCGGCGCAGAGAAGATCCCTCCACCGGCGTCGGCGTCGAACGCACCGAAGATGCCGTCCACCACCTCGCCGACCAGCAGCGTGATCAGCACGATCGCCAGACCGACGGTGCCGATCACGATGAACGCGGTCACCGCAGTTCCCCCCACCAGTTGATCGATCATGCCCGCACCCTAGCGCCCGATCGTTGGCGGGTGCTCGGCTGCGGTTCGGGTGCGGCTCGGGAGCGGCTCGTCCTGGCCGTGACACCGGTGGTGCCCGGGCGACATCGGCCCGGGCACCACATTCGGTTCGATCGGATGGCTCAGCGGTTGCCGGCCCCCACCAGTTCGCGCTCCGGAGAATCCTCAGGGCCGGAG
>SKNK01000197.1 GCA_007120565.1 Nitriliruptoraceae bacterium
CACCAGCCACTGGGCGGCGGCGTTGTCCTCCACGTAGGTCCACTCGCGCACGTTGGAGCCGTCGCCGTACAGCGGGACGGGCAGGCCGTCGAGCAGGTTGGTGATGAACAGCGGCACGACCTTCTCCGGGAAGTGGAACGGCCCGAGGTTGTTGGTCGTGCGGGTGACGGTGATCGGGTAGCCGTAGGTCGTGGCGTAGGAGCGGGCGAGCAGGTCCGCGGCGGCTTTGGACGCGGCGTAGGGGCTGCTGGGGACCAGCGGGTCGCCTTCGACGAACCGGCCAGGTGGCGGAAGCGAGCCGTACACCTCGTCGGTGGAGATGTGCAGGACCCGCTCGACGCCGGCGCGGCGGCAGGCGTCGAACACCACGCCGGCGCCGACGACGTTGGTGTCCAGGAAGGTGGCGGGCCCGTCGATGGAGCGGTCGACGTGCGACTCGGCGGCGAAGTGCACGACCGCGTCAGCGTCGGCCACCACCCGGTCGACCAGGTCGGCGTCACGGACGTCGCCGTGGACGAACCGGTAGCGGGGGTCATCGGCGACGTCGGCGAGCGACGCGGGGTTGCCGGCGTAGGTCAGTGCGTCGAGGTTGGTGATGGAGACCTCGGAGGTCTCGCGCAGCACGTAGCGGATGAAGTTGACGCCGATGAAGCCGGCGCCGCCGGTGACCAGCAGCCGCATCTACGCGCCTCCCGCGATCTCGACCTGAGAGTGGTCGCCCAGGAGCAGCCGGTGCGCGGCGGGGCGGCGTTGGGTGCGTGAGACCGACACCTCGCGGCCCAGCAGCGAGCCTTCCAGCCGCGGGACGTCGCGGATGTGGCAGCCCTCCATGACGACCGAGTACTCGAGTTCGCAGCGTTCGAGGTGGCAGTCGTCGGCGATGGAGGTGAACGGGCCGACGTGGACCTCGTCCAGCACGGTGTTGGCGCCGATCACCGCCGGGCCCCGGACCGAGCTGTTGATCAGCGATGCGCCCGCTTCGATGACGACGTCGCCGACCACGTCCGAGCCGGCATCCACCTCGCCGTCGATGCGGCGGGTGAGGCCGGCGAGGACGGTGCGGTTGGCTTCGAGCAGTTCGTCCTTCTTGCCGGTGTCCAGCCACCAGCCGTCGACGGTGGAAGCGGTGACGCGGTGGCCCTCGTCGACCAGCTGCTGGATCGCGTCGGTGATCTCCAGTTCGCCGCGCCAGGACGGTGTGATCGCGCGGGCGGCGTCGAAGATGGCGGGGGTGAACAGGTAGACGCCGACCAGGGCCAGGTCGGAGGGTGGTTCGGGGGGCTTCTCGACCAGCCGTTGGACGGCGCCGTCGGCGTCGAGCACCGCGACGCCGAACCGGGTGGGGTCGTCGACCTGTTTGAGCAGCAGCTGCGCGGCGGGACGGTCGGTGGTGAAGCGCCGGACCACCTCGGTGATACCGCCTTCGATGAGGTTGTCGCCGAGGAACATCACGAGGTCGTCGTCGCCCAGCGCGGCTTCCGCGGTGAGCAGGGCGTGGGCGAGGCCCAGCGGCTGGTCCTGACGGACGTACGCGACGTCGATGCCCAGCGCCGTGCCGTCGCCGACGGCGGCTTCGATCTCCGCGTGGGTGTCGCCGACGACGATGACGACGTCGGTGATGCCGGCGTCGCGGAGCTGCTCGAGCCCGTAGAACAGGATCGGCTTGTTGGCGACCGGGACGAGCTGCTTGGCGGAGGTGTAGGTGATCGGCCGCAGCCGCGTGCCGGCACCGCCGGCCAACACCAACGCCTTCACACGAGCCTCCAGGCCTCGAACGAGCGGCCCGAGCATACGTCCCCCACGCCACTCGACGGACGTGTGCACGTACCGGCCGTATCGAGTTGCAGATACTCTGCAACTGCGGTAGCCCCACGATCTCCTCGAGCAGGAAGGTGGTCCATGCCCTCCCCCACGATCGGCTTCTCGATGAGCCACGAGGACCAAGAGCGTGTGCAGCGGCTGGCTGCGCGATACGCCCACGGCAACCGCAGTTCGTGGCTGCGTCTGGCCATCGACCTGTTCGAGGAGAAGGCGCTTTTCGACACGTTGGCGGAGGTGCAGGCGAGGGGTGACCGACGCACCGCACAACAGGGGATCGATCGAGCGGCTCTCGCGGACCTGGTTGCGGAGGCCGCAGCGGATCCTGACAGCCGTCACGCCGAGCGTGTGACGGCCTTGCTCGAGCGGTTCCTGGGCGGAAGCGGACTCGATGAGCTGGAGGTCGATCACGAAGCTGCCGAGGCGTTCATGTCCACGACTGAGGCAACGTCACCTGCGAACGGAGGCACCTGACGGTGCCGCTGGTCGTCTACGACGCGCAGCTACTCACTGCCGCGACGGCGTTCGCGGGTGCCACCTACCAATCGTGGCCCGACGTGCCCCCGTACTCATCCAATCCGGAAGCGGACTGCATCGGCATCGTCGCTTCCTCCCCCAGGTACGACACCGACGTCGGTCTCGTCCTCAGCCACGGGTTGCTCACGCAGGTCCACGCCGTGCTCGCGGATGATGTCGGTCTGGCGCAACGTGACATCGACGAGTACCTCCGTGCACTGCTCACCTTCGTCCGTGAAGGGGGCGGTGGCATCGTCTCGGACCCGCCGTTGCCGGGTACCCATCCTCCGCACGTGGAGATGCCGCTGGAGCTTGCGGTTCGATCCGGAAAGATGGTGGTGGCCGCACACCCCGACCTGCTGGAGCTCGGGCCCCGTTGGGGGCCTCATCGGACCTTCGTGCTCCCTCCCCGCGACTTCACCAGGAAGGTCGATGCGGCGAGGCGGGCCCGCTGACGATGCGGCTTCGCTCCCCCGACGTTCACGAACGACGCGACCGTCCGAGGGCCTGGAGGGACTTCGCGCCGGTGACGACCCGTTCGTAGGTGCGTTCCGCCCCGAGCCCACCGCTGAGCTTCGCCTCGAAGAACGGCAGCGGATCGCTGGCGCGGACCGGCACCCGGTGGAGCAGGTGACGATCCGTGCCGGCCAGGTTCCGCCCCAACGAACCGGTCGCGGACGACCGGAACCGCTCCCGCAGCAAGGGGAACGCGGTGGGGACAGGCACGCCCCAGGTGTAGGCGAAGTGCTGCGGCACGATCCCCAGCCGCTCCCCCAGGACCTCCGAGCACCGGTCGAGCTCCTCGGCCGTCAGTTCCTCCGGTCGAGCGTGGGTGTGGGTGTGGTTGGCGACCGTGACCAGATCGGAGGCCGCCAGCTCCTCCAGCTGGTCCCACGTGAGCCCCTGGCCAGGTTCCCCGGTCGCGGTCGAGCCGGGCCAGCGCATCACTCCGCCGATGTAGGCGGTCGCCACGTAGATCGTGAACGGCAGCCCGGCCGCCCGGAGCCGCGGCCAGGCGTGCTCGTACACCCCCGCGAAGCCGTCGTCGAAGGTCAGCACGACCGACGGCTCGGTCCGGCCGGCGTCCAGGTCGTCCAGCGCCTGGTCGAGCGAGACGACCCGATG
>SKNK01000361.1 GCA_007120565.1 Nitriliruptoraceae bacterium
CAGCCGGTCACAGATCTCGCTGATCACCCCGATGTCGTGGGAGATGAACACCATCGAGGTGTCGCGCTCCTGCCGCAGCTCGCGGAACAGCTCCAGGATCTGCGCTTGCAGCGTCACGTCCAACGCCGAGGTGGCTTCGTCCGCGATCAGCAGGTCCGGTTTGAGCAACAGCGCCATGGCGATCATGATGCGTTGGCGCATCCCACCCGAGAACTGGTGGGGGAAGTAGTCGATCCGCTCCTGCGCGTCGGGCAGCCCCACGGTGGTGAGCATCTCGATCGCTCGGCGTCGGAACTCGCTCGTTCGATCGCGGTCGCCTTCACCACCACGGTGAGCCTGCTGGGCCGCGACCAGCTGGGTCCCGACCCGGAAGGTGGGGTTCAGGCTGGTGAGGGGGTCCTGGAAGATCATGGCGATCTCACGACCTCGCATCGCCCGAAGCTCGCGGTGCGACATCGTGGTCACATCCCGGTCTCCGAGCAGGATCCGTCCCCCGGAGATCTCACCGTTGGCCGGGAGCAGACGGAGCAACGACGCACTCAACGTGGACTTGCCGCAACCGGACTCGCCGACGATCCCGAGGATCTCGCCACGGTGCAGTTCGAAGCTCACACCACGCAGCGCTGGCAGCGCGCCCGAACGCACGTGGTAGGTGACGTCGAGGTCCTCGACCGTCAAGACCCGTTCACTCATGTCTGTGCCTGCCCGCCACCGCCGCGGGTGGCCTCGCGGACCCGCGGGTCGAGGCGGTCACGCAACGCCTCCCCGAGGAGGGTGAACCCGAGGGTGGTCGCCATCAGGGCCAGCCCTGCCCAGATCACCGGCCACGGTGCGTCCCGGACCCGATCGAACCCATCTCGGAGGATCACCCCCCACGAGGGGGTCGGCGGCGGCACTCCGACGCCGAGGAACGACAGGCCAGCTTCGATCGTGACCGCGACGGGCAGGTCGATCGCCATGAGGATCAGCATCGGGGCGAGGACGTTGGGCAGGATGTGGACGAAGATGATCCGTCCGCTCTTCGCACCAAGGGAACGTTCGGCCTGGACGAACACGTCCTTCTTGATCGCGAGCACCGAGGCACGCACCACCCGCGCATATCCCGGGGCGAAGGTGACCGCGATGACGATGACCACCGTCGTCAGCGAGCCACCGATCAGCGCGAGGAGCAGCAGGGCCAGCACCACAGCCGTGAAGGACTGCAGCGTGTCGGTGATGACGATGACGAAGCTGTCGGTACGGCCACCGAGGTACCCCGCAGCGAGCCCCAGGATCAGGCCGAAGAACATGGCGAGCACCACGGCCGGGATGGCCACGCCCATGGCGATGCGTGACCCGACCACCAGCCGTGCCAGCAGGTCACGGCCGAGGTGGTCGGTGCCAAGCCAGTAGTCGGCGGACGGCCCCTCGAGACGGCGACCGATGTCCTGGGCCGAGGGATCGGCGACCAAGAGCGGCCCGATCGTCACGGCCAGCACCAGCCCGGCGATGAGGATCAACGCGACCAGTCCGGTCGGACGCCGGGCGATGTCACCGAGCAGTTCGCCCGCCGCAGCGAGTCGGCGAGGTGGCCTCGGGGTGCGTTCGGTTGCCGCCATCAGGTGGACTTCTCCTCGACGCGGATACGGGGATCGAGGAAGCGGTAGGACAGATCGGCGACGAGGTTCGCGACGACGAACAGCAGCGCGACCATCAGGATCGCCCCGCGTAACACCGGGAAGTTGCGCGCGCTGATCGCGTCCAACGCGAGCTTGCCAAGCCCGGGGCGGTTGAAGATGAGTTCGATGAACACCGCACCACCCAGGAGGTTGCCGAGCGCAACGCCCATGATGGCGACGCTCGGGATGACGGCGTTCTTGAGGGCGTAGCGGTAGTGGATGACCCGCTCGCGCAGCCCGTAGGCGCGGGCGACACGGATGTAGTTGGAGCCAACGACCTCCAACATGCTGGCACGCACCAGCCGGGCGAAGTAGCCAACCCAGGTGATCGCCAGCGCGGCCGACGGCAGGATCAGGTGCCGCAGGTAGTTCAGCGGATCGCTGAAGCTCCCGGTGCCGGTCGCGGGCAACACCCCGAGCCAGATGGGGAACAGCAGGAGCAGGAACAGCGCCATCACGTACGACGGCACCGTGATGAACGACACCGACAGCACGCTGGTGAAACGGTCGAGGAGGGAGTCGGGCTTGGTGGCCGCGAGCACGCCGAAGGGGATCCCCAGCAGTACGGCCAACCCGAGGGAAGCGAAGGCCAGCGCCATCGTGTGCGGCACCGCCTGCGCGAGGATCGTGGTCACCGGGCGGTTGGTCGCGAAGTCGCGGCCCAGGTCACCCTGGGCCGCGCTCCAGATGAACGAACCCGCCTGGACGAGCACCGGGTCGTCGATCCCCATCTCCACCCGAACCTGGGTGATCCGCGCTTCAGTGGCACGCGGGCCCAGGATGTTCTCGACCGGGTCACCGGGGATCAGGTGGGGCACCACGGCGAGGAACAGCAGGATCAGCAGCACGACCGCGAACGTCATGCCGAGCCGTTTCAGCAGGTACTGAGCCACACCGTTCCTCGCCGTCGGCCGGACATCCGGGAGGTGACGTTAGGTCACCGGCGGAAGTCGTACGCCAGGTACTTGCCGTAGCGCTCCGGCACCAGCGAGATCTGCAGATCGGATCCGTAGGTATAGAGGTTGGTTCGGTACATCACCCAGGCCGCGATCGCGTCCTCGTCCATGATCTCCTGCATCCGGACGTACATGTCGTGGCGTGCATCCGGATCGGTCTCGACCAGCGCGTCCTCGTGCAACTGCTGGAACTCCTCGTTGCACCAGTGCTGGTAGTTCCAGTCACCGACCTGCTCGCAGTTGAACCACACCGTTGCCCACGACGGGTCTGCCGTGTTGCTGAAGGAGATGTAGAACAGCTGCTGGTTGGCGTCACGGGCTACCTCGCGGTACTCGCCGCCATCGAGCAGATCGATCTGCAGGTCGATCCCGATCTCCGCCAGGTTGGCCTGAGCGATCTCGGCGATCTCCTGCGACCCGGTCTGGTCGTCGATGATCATCGTGAGGTCCAGGCCATCCTCGTAGCCGGCCTCCTCGAGGTAGGCGCGAGCCTGATCGAGGTCCTGCTCGTAGACCGGCGCGTCTTCCCAGTGCCCGATCGGCATCTCCGGGGAGACCAGAGCGTTGGCCCGTGCCACCTGACCGTCGAACCCGGCCACGATCATCGAGTCGATGTCCAAGGCCTGACGGATCGCCCGTCGCACGTTGACGTCCGAGAGGACCTCGTCCTGGACGTTCATCCCGATCCAGCCGTAGTCGAAGGTCGCCAAGGGGTCGACGACGAAGTTGTCATCGGCTTCGAAGCGGTCGACGGAGCCCGTGGAGATCTGGCCCATGTCCACATCGCCGGTCTCGATCGCGATGTCGGCGGCCGTGTCGTCTTCGATCGGCACCCAGACGATGCGCTCCCACTGCGGCTCGTCGAGGTGCTCGAACATCGCACCGTGGTAGTCGTCGTAACGCTCGACGACGATCTCCTGGCCCGGGTTCCACTCGCTCCACTGGTAGGGGCCGGTACCGATCGGGCTGGTGCCGAAGTCCTCGCCCAGTTCCTCGACCGCGTCCTGCGACACGATCAAGCCGGCGTTGCCCGGCAGCGTGTTGATCATCAAGGGAGCGAAGGGCTCGTTCAGACGGATGGTGCCGGTGTAGTCACCGGTGACCTCGACCTCTTCCAAGGTGGCCCAGTCGCTGGCATAGCTGGTCTCGACCTCACCCTCGGTGATCCCGGCGGTGCGTTCGAACGAGAACTTGACGTCCTCGGCGGTCAGTTCGCCGTAGCCACCGTGGAACTGCACGCCTTCACGCAGGGTGAAGTCCACGCTCAGGCCGTCGTCGGAGAGTTCGATCTGTTCAGCCAGCACGTTGATCAGCTCGCCGGAGCCGCCGGGCTCGTAGGCCACCAGGCCTTCGAGCACGGTCATGGCGACGGCGTCATCGGTCGTCGAGGGCATGACGTTGGGGTCCAGCGAGGTGATGTCCATCACCGTGCGGATCCGCAGTTCGGTGTCGTCAGTGTCGGCGTCGGGCGCGGCGGTCTCCTCCGTGCCCTCGTCGTCGGTGGCTTGCTCGCCGTCCGCGGGCTCTTCATCCCCGCATGCGGCCAGCACCAACATGGCAACAGCAGCCAGAGCCAGGGTGCGTCCCCCGAACCGAGACCGCCATCGCGTCGTCGTCTTCGTCGTAACCGTCACGATGCACATCCTCCGTAGGCACTGCGCTGATGCTGCGGACCCGGCCCAGGCACCTCCGCGGACCACAGCGCGTCGGAAACGCTCGTCCCCTCCACCGACGCATGTAAGCGTCTGTAGCTTACATGGCGCTTACACTACGGCGGTAGTGGGCCGGTGGCAAGCTTCCGCGCGATGCCACCGATGGATGCGCGGCGGTCTACGTTGCCGTTCATGATCGTGCGACCACATGTCCATCACGGAGCGTCCGGCCCCCGCGGGAGGCCGGGACCTGCGAGGAGGAACGTTCATGCCTCTCGGCTCCTCAACGGCTCTGGCCGTCGACCGGGCCGTCGACCTGGTCAACCTCCACGTCGAGAGCGGTGGCCAGATCAGCCAAGACGACCTCCCACCACTCCTTGGCAGCTACGCCGCTGACGACGCACCACTGGACGCCGCCGCGTTCAACCGCCTCGGAGCGGATCTGCACGAGGCACTACACGACCCCTCGCCGGCCGAACGGATCCGGCGGATCAACCACCTGTTGGAACGTCTCCAGCCGATCCCCCGGTTGCGTCTGCACGACGAAGGCCACGACGATCCCGGGGCGTACTTCGAGTACGGCGTGATCGGAAGCGAGGTCGATCGCATCGCGGCCGTCATGGTCATGGCGATCGCCAACGCGGTGGTAGAGGAAGGCGAAGATCGGTTCGGATGGTGTGCCGCGCCCCAGTGTGCGCGGCTGTTCTTCGATCGGTCCCGCAACCGCTCACAGCGCTTCTGCTCACGGGTCTGCGCGACCCGCGTCCACGTTCGCGCTCACCGCGCACGACAGTAGGTGACGAGCGCTGGTCTCCCGTGCCTCGAGGGCGCTCACTCCGACGCGGTCTCGTCGAGGAGGCGTCCGACCCGGTCGACGACCCGGTCGGGGGACTGGAAGGGGTAGCAACGCGCCTCGACCGGGCCCGCCAGGTCGGCTTGGGCCAACTGCCAGCCGGTCGCCTCGAGCAACAGCGGCGGACCGATCGGGTCAGCCACGAGCCCCTGGATGACCCGGGCCTCGATCCCCTGCCCCGCCTGCAGGCTCGACACGACGACATCCGCGCCGTCGACCGCGGGACAGGGGTCGCCCATCAGGATGGGACAGTGCGTCATCGCCGCACCGTGCGCCAAGGGGCCGCCGCAGGTCAAGGCCTCGTACCCGCGGGCGCGGAACGCCTCAGCCAACACCTGCTGGCCCACAGGGTCCGGGTGTTCGATCAGCACACGAGGACGCTCCCCGTCACCCAACCGAGGCCAGTGGGGCGCTGCCTCGTCCTCGTGCGCTCCCGTCCTACGTGACCCGATCATGCTGGCTCCTCGCGTTCGGTGGCCCCACCCGGGCCACGCTCTCGTTCGCACGCCTCCCGATAGGAAGGTTGAGCGACACCAACCGACACCACTAGGGACCAATGCCCCGGATCTCGAGGAACGTCCGGAGATCCCGGCGCAAGGTCGACGGATCGAGAGCTTCATCGGAGCGAGACCGGGAACCGCTCCCTCGGATGCCTACGCCACGGGGACCTTGGTCCCGACGATCGACAACCTTCACCCCCACATCGCCCAGCCGACATCGCCGATGATGTGGCGGATACCGGATCCCGACCGGAGTTCGCCGATGCTGCGCATGTTCACCCGCCTGTCCCTGGCCTCCGTCGTACTGATGGTGGTCGCCGCGTGCGGCGACGCCACGACGCCAGACGCAGGTGGAGACACGTCGCCTGCGATCGACCTGGCTTCCGCCGAAGGTGTCACGGTCACCGTGCACCGCACCGCCGCCTGTGAGTGCTGCGGCGTCTACGAGGACTACCTCGAGGCCGTGGGGTTCACCGTCGAGACCATGGTCCATGAGGACCTGGCTCCGATCCGGGGCGACTTCGGCGTCCCAGACGACCAACGCTCCTGCCACACCAACGAGGTCGGCGGGTACGCGGCCGAGGGGCACGTACCGGCCGAGGCGCTGCTGCAGTTGCTCGACGAAGCGCCGGACATCTCGGGCATCAGTCTCGCCGGGATGCCTCCGGGTTCGCCCGGCATGCCAGGCGAGCAGACCGAACCCTTCGAGGTGCGGACCTTCGTCGACGGCGAGGTGGTCGGCGACCTCGGAAGGTTCTGATCCTCGGAGCTCCAGCAGCGACCGAACCACACCCGAGCGGCGATCACCCGAGCGGCGATCAACGACCCCTCGACAGCACCGTGATCCAGGGGTAGCGTCGTCGCCGACCGTGACGCCAGCGAGCCTCGCGGCCGGACCCCTCGTCATCGAGCAGGAGCCAGGTGTTGCGCCTCCGCGGCTGACCCATCCGTCCGTGCCACCGCCCGACCCCGGGCGTGCTGGCTCGATCGGGTGCCCCTTCGATGGGCACCGAAGCCGCGAGGTATCCCATGCGTACGAACCTGCCACGTCCCCTGCCATCGAACCCTCCGTCATCGGGCGGTGTCGTTCCTCAACCGAACGCCGCCGACCACCCGAGGCCTCCGCGTCGCGAGCGCCGTGGTGCGAAGCGTGGCGGTGAGCCCCCGCGCCCCGGCTCGCCGAAGCGTTCCCAACGGGCGGCGCCCAAGCCGGCACCAGCACGTCGGGTGACCCCACTCCGGCAACTGCCACCCCGCTGACCCTCGGTCCCGGTGGCCGCGCCGACGTCGACGATCCGCGCGGCCACCGGGACCCACCTCCCCGGTTCACTCATGCTCCGCAGAGGACGTAAGGTCGCCCTCCCCAACACGAGGTGTAACCGTGACGACCCGCATCGAGGCGACCCGTCTGATCCCCGGACGCGGTCCGGTCATCGACGACGGGGTCGTCATCCTCGAGGGAGCGACGATCTCCTACGCCGGCGCCGCAGCCGAGGCACCCGCTACCCCGGACGCCGAGGTGGTCGTCACCGAGGCCGTGATGCCGGGCATGTGGGACTGCCACGCTCACATCATGGGCTTCACGCGGATGTCGCTTGAGGACACCTTCCGGGTCCCGGTCGCGCTTCGAGCGGCCCGAGCGACCGCGGACATCCACCGGGCGCTGCGGGCCGGCTTCACCTCGATCCGCGACGCCTGCGGCATGGGTGTCGCTATCGGCCGTGCGGTCGCTGAGGGCAGCATCCCCGGACCACACATCTACAGCGCCAACGCCCTGCTGTCCCCGACCGGCGGACATGCTGACCTGCACGACCTTCCGCTCGAGTGGTTCCACGACCTGTCAGCACGTGAGGGCACCCTGCGCGTCTGTGACGGTGTCGCCGACTGCATGACCGCGGTCCGCGAGCAGTTGCGCGTCGGCGCCGATGTCATCAAGATCTGCGCTTCTGGTGGGGTCCTCACGGAACGGGACCACCCCATCCACCAACAGTTCACCGGCGACGAGCTTCGCGCGATCGTCGAGGTCGCAGGGATGGCGGAACGCACCGTCATGGCCCACTGCCACGGCAAGCCCGGGATGATGGCGGCGATCGAGGCCGGCGTGGGAACGATCGAGCACGGCACCTACCTCGACGAGGAGACCTGCGACGCGATGGTCGAGACCGGCACGATCCTGGTCCCGACCCGGATGATCGTCACCGAACTGACCGCAGCGGGCCAAGGAGCCCTGACGCCGGCCATGTGGAAGAAGCTGCTCGAGACCAACGAGCGGCACGAGGACGCCGTCGCTCTGGCACACGAGCGCGGTGTCACCATCGCGCTTGGCACCGACGTTGCCATGTCCCGTCCCGAGCTTCCGGCTGCCTGGGGCAACCAGGCCCGGGAACTCGGCCTGCTGGTCGCCGCCGGGCTGAGCCCCCTGGAAGCCATCGAGGCCGCGACCGCCAACGCTCCTGCGAGCCTCGGCCCTCGCGCACCCCACACCGGACAACTGGCCGAGGGCTACGACGCCGACGTCGTCACGGTGGCGGCCGATCCCTCGCAAGACGTGGCGATCCTCACCGACCTGGCCAACATCACCGGCGTGTGGAAGTCCGGCGAGTTGGTGGCATGAGCTCGACCGTCCGGATGCTCGTGCTCGCCGGTGCCGGGGTGCTGGTAGCCCTCGCGGCCCTCGGTGCGCTCATCGGTGATCGGGCGACCGACGACGGCTTCGAGGCCACCGACCTGGTCCAGGATCTGGAGCAGGCTCCCGTGACGCCTGCGGATGAGGAAGCGCCCGAGGGAGCACCGTCGGACTCCGAGCCACCCGTCGACGACGCAGAGGCCCCACCGACCCCACAGCTGCACGCGGAGTACTTCGCCGACCGTGACCCCGGCGATCCTCGAGCCCTCGGCGATCCCGACGCCCCGATCGTGATGATCGAGTGGGGCGACTTCCTCTGCGGGTTCTGTGCCCGCTACGCCCGCGAGACCGCTCCGGAGTTGATCGAACGCTACGTCGACACCGGGGTGCTTCGCATCGAATGGCGGGATCTCCCACTCCAGGGCGACGACGCCTGGACCGCGGCCCTCGCGGGTCGCGCCGCCGCGGACCAGGACGCCTTCTGGGACCTCCACGAGATCCTGTACGCGGACCAGCCCGCAGACCGTCCCGTCCGACTGACGCGGGCGGGGTTGCGCGAGGTCGCCGCCGACCTGGATCTGGACATCGTCGAGTTCGAGTCCTCGCTCGATGACCCCGACAACGCCACCAGCGTCGCCACCGAACGCCAGACCGCCCAAGCACTCGGTATCCAGGGCACGCCGGCGTTCCTGATCCACGAGCAACCCGTCATGGGCGCGCAACCGCTGCAGGTGTTCGTGGACGTGATCGAGGCTGCGGCAGCCGACCTGGGCGTTGACCTGCCGGAGCGCTGATGTTGACCTGCTTGAGCGCCATTCGAGGAGGGTCGACTTGCCTCAAGGAATGAATCATGGTTCATTCCTTGTATGCCCTACCGCAGGACGACCCAGGTACAGGCCCGGCTCCAGGCGACCCGGGACCGGATCGTCGACGCTGCCGTCCGACGACTCGCCACCTCCGGCTGGGCGGCGATCAGCGTCGCCGGGGTCGCTCGCGATGCCCAGATCGCGACCGGCACCGTGTACCGCCACCTCGAGGACAAGGACGCCCTGCTTGCCGCGGCGTTCCGTCGCGCGGCAGGACGCGAACTGCAGGTGGTCACCGATGCGGCTTCGACCGAAGGACCGCCAGCCGCCCGACTCGAGGTAGCCCTTCGGGTCTTCGCTGATCGTGCGCTGCAGGGTCGCCGGCTCGCGTACGCGCTGCTCGCCGAACCTGCCGGTGCGGCGGTCGAGGCGGAACGACTCACCTATCGCGCCGGCTATCGGGCGTTGTTCCACGACATCCTCGTCGACGGCCTCGCGGACCGAAGCATCCAGGACCACGACGCCGAGGTGGTGGCTGCCGTCCTCGTCGGCGCCATGAGCGAGGCACTCGTCGGCGATCCGGTCACGTCCGATGACGCCTCCCCAGACGACGCCAGCCGACTCGACGCCCTCGTGGCTGCCTGCCTGCGCGCCGTTCCCTTCGCTACGCCCCATCCCACGACCCTCGTCTCCACCGACGACCCGGGAGGTTCGGCATGAGCACGACGACCCATGAGGTTCTCAACCAGCCACCTCCACGCATCGGCCACGACGCGTACGACCAGGACCCCGCTCTGAAGGAGGCGGTTCATCGCGGCGGGGCCAACTGGGCCGAGCGGCGCCTCCACAAGCTCGGTCGCATCGTCGGCGACGAGGCCTGGATCGAGCGCGGCCGGATGGCCAACGAACACCCTCCGGAACTGACCACCCATGACCGCTTCGGCCACCGCATCGACGAGGTCCGCTACCACCCCGCCTACCACGAGTTGATGGAGACGGGGGTCCGCCTGGGCCTGGCCGGAACCCCCTGGCACGAGAACCGTCCCGGCGCCCATGTCGCACGGGCGGCCGGGTACGTCCTGTGGCCGCAGATCGACTCGGGAACGCTGTGTCCACTGACGATGACCTACGCCGTGGTACCGAGCTTGCGGCACCAACCCAACGTCGCCGCCCGCTGGGAACCCAAGGTGCTGAGCGACGCCTACGACCCACGCTTCCAACCCGTCGACAGCAAGGAAGGTGCGCTGTTCGGCATGGCCATGACCGAGAAGCAGGGGGGCAGCGACGTCCGAGCCAACACCACCTCGGCACAGCCGCTCGACAGCGGCGAGCCAGGTACCGCGTACGCCCTGACGGGACACAAGTGGTTCACCTCCGCCCCGATGAACGACGCGTTCCTGGTACTGGCGAAGATCGGCGGCGCAGACACCCCCTCCTGCTTCCTCGTGCCGAGGTGGCTCGACGACGGCACCCGCAACGTGTTCAGGCTCCAGCGGTTGAAGGACAAGCTCGGCGACCGCTCCAACGCCTCCAGTGAGGTGGAGTTCGACGACACCGTCGGTTGGCTGATCGGTGAACAACACCGCGGGGTGCGGGTCATCATGGAGATGGTCGCCGCGACGCGCCTGGACTGCGTCGCCGGCGCGACCGGATGGCTACGCCACGGCACGAGCCAGGCCGCGTGGCACGTCGCGCACCGCTCCGCGTTCGGCAGGCGGTTGGCCGACCAGCCGCTGATGCGCAACGTGGTCGCCGACCTCGCCGTCGAGACCGAGGCCGCGATCGCGCTGGCCCTCCGGCTCGCCGAGACGGTCGACCGGGCCGACGACGAACATGAGGCCGCACTTCGGCGGGTCCTCACGCCGATCGCCAAGTACTGGGTGTGCAAGCGCGCACCGTCCCACGCGGCCGAAGCGCTCGAGTGCCTCGGCGGCAACGGCTACGTCGAGGAATCCGGGATGCCGCGCCTGTTCCGCCAGAGCCCGCTCAACGGCATCTGGGAGGGATCGGGCAACGTGCAGTGCCTTGACGTGCTGCGCGCCATGCACCGCAGCCCGGAGGCGGTCGAGGCACTGGTCGAGGAGGTCGGTGCGGTGGCCGGTGCTGACCATCGGCTGGATGCCGCCATGGAGCGTGTCCGCAAGGACCTCACCGAGCCCAGCGAAGCTGGCGCACGTGTGCTCGTCGAGCGGCTGGCCCTGGTGGTCCAGGGAGCGCTACTGACCCGACACGGCGATCCCGCCGTAGCCGATGCGTTCATCGCGTCGCGGCTCGACCCCGACGCCGGTGGCCTGGCTTTCGGCACGTTGCCAAGCACGGTCGACCTCGACCCGATCCTGGCCCGAGCGCTGCCCTCCCTGGCCTGAGCTCGACCCCACAGGCGCCCTGGAACGCCTAGGAAGCGACGACCCCGCGACCGGACTCGCCCTCGGACCTGTCGCTTCCCGGCACCGGGACGGTCGCTTCGAGGACGCGGTAGCCGGAGGCATCCGTGGTCACCGCTTGGCGGTCGGCACGGTGGATCGCGCGGGTCGATGAGCGGACGGTACGGCGGGCCTCACGCGCCTCGCGACGGCGTCTGCGGAGGCCACGCATCCAGTTGATGAACCGGTCGGCCTGTCGGGCGGCCCAGACGTGCAGGTCCCGAGCCCATTCGTACTCCCGAGCCAGGATCGCGATCCCGGCCACCGCCGTCAACGCTCCCGGCCCCGGGAAGAAGGGTGACGCGAACAGCGCGCTCACGAGGAGAACGACGACGCCGAGCAGCGTGATCCACACGCGACGGGCGTGGTGTCGGACACGGCGCTCCATCGGAGGTAGCGGCGAGGTGAGTCCTGCGTCGAAGCTCTCCGGCGCAGCGACCTTCGCACGGGTCAGCGCAGAGAGGACGCTGCCGACCGAACGCGAACGGACCCGGTCGGTCAGGGACAGCTCGACGGTGACCTCGTCCCCTCCGACACAGAGTCGCACCCGGACCAGCTCGGGGTTGCGGCGATCGAGCTTGAACGATGACAGCTCGGTCAGCGGGGTCGAGATGTCCGGAACCGAGGAACTGGCTACGTGGAGCAGACAACGCTCATCCGTGACGACCAGGAGCCCGGGCGCCCGGGTGTCCGGGACACTCGCGTGGGTCCAGGCGACCACGTGTTCGCCGTCCGACAGCTCACGCCGAACGTGGCCAAGGACCAGACGTTCACGGAAGCGAGGGAGGACGGGCATAGACCGAGGATACGGGGCGAGCAACGACGGAGTGGGCCACCCGTACGGTGGCTGTTGACAACTCGCCGACGGTGTTCGGCTCCGAGGTCACCGCAGGTCGATGGGGCCGAACACGAAGTGGGGATACCTGCGGTCGTTGGAGTTGGACTGCTCGGGATCACGGTCCTCGTTGAACACCACCTCGAGCGACTCCACACCGTCACGCA
>SKNK01000082.1 GCA_007120565.1 Nitriliruptoraceae bacterium
ACCTGAGATGCCGCGTTGTCCGGACCGGGTCGGGGTGGCGCGGAAGCGTGTCGTGTGGGGTGCGTTGGTGCACCTGAGATGCCGCGTTGTCCGGATCGGACCCGTCGCGAGGGATGGATGGGCCGGGGCACGTGGCAGGGGCCGAACACGCCAGCCCGCCGCGATCAGCTGATCAGGCCCAGACGGAGCGCACGGGCGACCGCGGCGGTGCGGTCGGGCACGTCCAGCTTCGTGAGCAGGTTCTGCACCCGGGTCTTGACCGTCCTAGCCCCGATGCCCAGCTCCGCGGCGATCGCATCGTTGGTGAGCCCGTCCGCGGCCAGGCGCAGCACCTGGAGTTCCTGTTGGGTCACGCTCGATGCTGCCGCCGTTGCCTCGCTCGGCTTCCAACCCCCGGCCAACTGCATCGCGATCGACGGCGAGACCACGCGCTCACCGGCGAAGGTCCGCATCACGGCATCGCGGAGCTCCTCGGCGGTCGTGGTCGTGAGCAGGAAGCTGCCGATGCCGGCGATGACGGCCTCACGCAGCTCGATCACCGTCGCACTGTCCGCGACGGCGATGACGGCAAGATCGGGCTGCCTCGCCGTGATCGCAGCGACCGCAGCGAACGCCGAGGGATCGTCGTCGCGTACCCCGACCAGCAGCAGGTCGGGGTGGTGGTCGACGATGTTGTCGGTCAGTCCTTCGAGCGGGAGCGCAGCCGTGATGGGGAACTGCGCAAGCATCACCTCGAGCCCGGCGCGGAACACCGGGCGGTCGTCGGCGATGACCACCGACGTTGGTGGGGCCCCCGTGCGCTCGGTGTCGCCTGCGGAGCCCGTCATGGTCAGATCGATTCGATCGAACGCACGGTCACCTTGATGGTGACGTCCGTTGGTGTGGTGAAGGAGACCGTGTCGCCGACGGTCGAGCCCAACACGGCCTGGCCCATCGGGGAGTCGGCCGAGAGGATCTCGAGCCCGTCGTAGTGGTCCTCGCGGCTACCGACGAAGTAGGTCTCTTCGTCGCCTTCGACGTCGAGCACCACCTTGAGGCCGGGGCGCACCGCGTCGTCGCTCGGTGGTTCGCCGATGTGTGCGTCACGCAGCAACTCCTCGAGTTGGCGGATCCGCGCCTCCATCTTGCCCTGCTCGTCCTTGGCTGCGTGGTACTCGGCGTTCTCACGCAGGTCACCGTGGGAGCGAGCTTCTTCGATGTCGGCGGACATGCGTTCACGACCCTCGGTCTTGAGGGTCTCGAGCTCCGCACGGAGCCGCTCGTACGCGTCCTCGCTCAGCCAGGTCTCGGCCACGGTCTACCTCTCAAAGGTCTATCGGTCGGGTCGTCTCGGTCGCGGAAGCACCGTCGGAGCCTCCACGACGAACGCCCGGACGAGAAGAAGCGCCCGGGCGTGACGTTAACTCTGAGGATACCAGCCTGTTCACCTCCGGGTTCGGTGACGGTGCCCGTCCGTCCGGCGGGGTCCGTCGGTTGCGCAGGGCGGCCGAGTACCCTTGTGAGATGGCTATCACCGATCTTGCGTACCGGCTGTACGAGCGGCGGCTGACCGCCGAGCTCAGTGGTGGCCCGATGCCCGGACATGTCGGCGTCATCCTCGACGGGAACCGTCGGTACGCGGCCGAACGAGGGTTGAACGCACCCTCCGACGGCCACCTCGCCGGGGCGCGGCACATCGAGCCGTTCCTCGATTGGTGCCTCGACCTGGACATCCCCTACGTCACGCTCTGGCTGCTGTCCACCGACAACCTCGGCCGAGACGAGGTGGAGATCTCGGCCCTGATGGGCATCATCGAGGACACCGTCCGGCGCATGGGGTGCACCGAGGACGCGGCGGAGCGGGGGCTGAAGGTCACCGCGGTCGGTGCTCTCGACCTGCTACCGGAGTCCACCCGCCGCGTGCTCAAGGAGGCCGAGGAAGCGACCAAGGACCACGATCGTCTCCGCGTGCAGGTCGCGGTCGGGTACGGCGGACGCCAGGAGATCACCGACGCGCTGCGCAGCCTGCTCGCCGACCGTGCCGCCCAGGGGATGTCGCTCGAACAGCTCGCCGAGACCCTCGTGCCCGAGGACATCGGCGACCACCTCTACACCACGGGGCTGCCCGACCCCGATCTGATCATCCGCACGTCGGGCGAGGTCCGGCTGGGCGGGTTCCTGCTGTGGCAGTCCGCGCACAGCGAGTTCTACTTCTGTGATGCCTACTGGCCGGCGTTCCGTCGCGTGGACTTCCTGCGTGCACTCCGCGACTACCAGCGCCGGACCCGTCGCTTCGGCAAGTGACCTGAGGCGACTTCGAGGTTGCCCGGAGAAGCATCGAGGTTGCTCGGATCTACGTCGAGGTTGCCCGGATCCACGTTGCGGGCGAGCGCCCAACCGTCGAGGTTGCTCGGTCCTTGGGCCGGCCGTCGCTACCGTTCGACGGGTTCGACCGACCGCCAGTTCGCTCGACCGAGGCAACGCTCAGGTGCCAACACCGCCGAGGCTAGACCGGGAGCACGATTCCGGCTGGCCGGGACGTGGAGTCCGACACCCCGAGGTTCGCCGCAGCACCGCCACCTCCACGCCGCCCTTCGGGGCGGCGTTCGTCGTTTCCGGGGTGCGGTTGGTCCGCGCCGTGCCCTGTACCCGTTAGGGGAGTCCTCGATGCCCACCGCAACCGATACCCGCATCTTCGTCCTCGACACCTGCGTCCTGCTCGCTGACCCCAACGCCCTGTCCCGCTTCGACGAACACGACGTGGTGATCCCCCTGGTCGTGATCGAGGAACTCGACCGCAAGAAGACCGCCCTCGACGATGTCGGCCGCAACGCCCGCCTCGCGCTGCGCGCCATCGAAGAGTTGCGTGTCACGTCCGGTGGTGGGCTCCACGAGCCGCTGGCCATGCCCGGCGGCGGCACCGTCCGGATCGAGTCCAACCACGTCGACGTCCCGCTGCCGCCCTACCTCGATCCGAACAAGGCCGACCACCGCATCCTGTGCGTGGCCGTCGGGTTGAAGGGCACGCTGGTCACCAAGGATGCGGCGCTGCGGATCAAGGGCAGCCAGCTGGGGGTGGAGGTCGAGGACTACCGCGGGGACACCGCCCGTACCGACGAGCACGTCACCGGCATCCTCGACGTCGAGGTGGAGCCACAGGTCCTCGACGACCTGCACCGCGACGGCAAGGTCCAGATCGACACCGAGGTAGCCGACCTCACGAGCCTGGGCCTCGACGAGGGGTTGTGGCCCAACGCGTGCCTGGTGTTGCGGGCTGGCCGATCCGCGTCGGGGCTCGGTCGCGTGCTGGACGTCGACGACCAGGGGGTCGCCACGATCCACCGGGTCCACGGTCACCGCCCCGTGTTCTCGATGACGCCGCGGGACGTTCGGCAGACCTTCGCCATCGACCTGCTGCTCGACCCGGATGTCCCGTGCGTGTCGCTGATGGGGATGGCCGGCACAG
>SKNK01000450.1 GCA_007120565.1 Nitriliruptoraceae bacterium
CATCGTGAGTCCGACGCCGCTCCCTTCAGCGGCGCTGGCTCCGGGACTGCGGTGGAACAACCGGAACACGTTCTCGCGGTCCTCGGGCGCGATGCCAACCCCGTCGTCAGCTACGCGCAGGTGGATCTCGCCGTCGTGGTGTGTCGCGTCGAGCAGCACGGTGACGTCGTCGCGCCCTCCGTGCCGTATCGCGTTGGCGACGAGGTTGTCGAGCAGTTGTTCCGCACGCCCCGGGTTCATCTCCATCGTGCACAGCTCGCCGACCTCGACGCGAGCCGTGGGATGGGTGGTCCGCCACCGGTCCGAGACTCGACGAGCGACCTCGGCGAGGTCGACCGGTTCGCTCTCGGTCTGTGTCCGGCCGATCCTCGAGACCTCGAGCAGGGCGGAGACCAACGCTTCGATGTAGGCCGCGCTGGCTTGCAGGTGCTCGGCCATCTCGGAGCGCTCTTCGGGGTCCTCGCTCGTGGCGAGCAGGTGCGCGAACCCCGCCAGTGCTGTCGTCGGGTTACGGAGGTCGTGGGCGAGCCCGACCACCGTGGTCTCGAGTTCATCCTTGGCTCGTTGAGCTTCGTCCAGAGCCTCCTGTCGCGACTCCAACAGGTCGGTTCGGTCCAGAGCGAGTGCGAGGTGGAGGGTGAGACCGTCGGCCAAGTGCCGGCCTTCTTCGTCGAGCGGCGGGGCGTAGCGCGCCGGACGCACGAGCATCACGCGGCCCCTGACCTGGGCGACGTACGCGTGCGGATCAACATGTTCTGCTCGTAGCCACGCGTCGAGGAGTCGTTGGGCCTCCTCGTTGGTGAGCCCGTGCGCCGCGCAGATCTGCTCACCGTCTGCGGCGATCGCGACGTCGGCCCCAAGGAGCGTCCCGAACAGGGGCGCGACGCGCCCACAGACCTCGTCGGTGGATCCCGCCGCCATGAGGGAGCGCTGTGCTTCGACGAACACCTCGGTGCTCTCCGAACGCCACATGCGGCGCAACGGAGCAGGGGCCGCGAACGCGAGCAGGAAGACCGTCCCGGAGACGATCGGTAACACCACGTTGGTCCACACCTGCGCGCCTTCGGGGGTCGGGAAGACGGCACCGAACAACGCGAGGTTGAACAGCAGGACGCCGATGGACAGCAACCGGAGGCGGAGGACCACCGGGCGCGAACCACCAGCTGCGGTCCACAGTCGCGCGGCGGCCAACACCGCGAGCAGCGTCCATACGGCGAGGTAGCTCACGACCATGATGGCCTGGGTCGTGGATCGCTCGTCCGCGGGGCCGGCGGGCACGATGACCAGCGAGGTCGCGACGACCATGGCGAGGCCGATCGTCACGCGGACCCAGCCGGGAAGACGTGCATCGAACGACCAGGCGAAGGCGAGCAGCAGGGCGGGGAACGCCATGATCAGCAAGGGGTTAGCGCGGCTGATGGCGTCGGTGAGGGGAGCCTCCGACGGGAGCAGAGAGATCACGAAGACCAGCAGGATCGAGGTGAAAGCGCCGAGTACGTAGGTGCTCGATCGTCCATGCTGTTGGCGGCGCCACACGACGAAGGCAGCGATCAGAGCGGCTAGGAACGCCAGCATGCGAACGATCTCAAGGAAGCCTTCGAGATCCGTCACGGGCTACTCCGAACGTCGATCCGTGTGCTAGCGACGGATGCGAGGCGGACCTGCTGGACTCCACACCGTCTCTCCGGCGATGGCGCGTTGGAACAGTCCGTGCAGTTCCTTGATCTGGTCCGGCAACTCCGGACCGACCACCGACTTCTCCAGGTAGGCGAAGGCTCCCAAGGCGAAGGTTCGGTCGGCCTCGTCGATGCCGCTGAGCGCCGAGAGCACGAGGACCATGGTCTCCGGAGCCTCGCGGACCAGTTGTGGCAACACCGTGCGCCCATCCACTCTTGGCATCAGCAGATCGAGGAGCACGACGTCGGGCTCGGCCGTGTGGAGCAGATCGAACACCTGGTCGCCGTCCGCGGCTTCGGCGACGATCCGTGCCTGCGTCGAGCGCTCGAACAGCATCCGGGTCAACGTCCTGATCCGGAGGTCGTCGTCGACCATCACCACGCGAAGGGCGCCCTCGGGAACCTCCACGTTGCTGAGCGCCTGGGCCGGCTCTTGATCGAGCGTGCCCGCTGAGGAACCTCCCGATCCCTTCTCCGCCGGTCGTGGCTCCTCCGTCCGACCGAACGAGGCCCACGGTGATGGTCGGAAACGGCTCCGGCCGGGGGAGGGGGCCGAGCGGCCACTCGGGGGTCGTCGAGCCTTCACGGGTCCAGCCGATCGGCGTGTGAGTGGGAGCGCGCGGTGAACACGAAGCTCGCGCCGGGCGTCGGGCGTCGTTCGCATCGGATCTGTCCTCCCCAGCGGGTCACGAGTCTGCGGCAGGTTGCCAGGCCGATCCCTCGGCCGTGGGCCGTAGCGGCACGGGTGCCGCCCTGGAAGAGTTCGAAGAGTCGGTCCTCGGGGCCCGGTGGGATCCCGACACCGTTGTCGGTCACACGTACCTCGACCCACCGATCCTTGCGGCGACCGCTGAGTTCGATCAGCAGGGGTCGATCCTCATCGCGGTTGTCGATGCAGTTGTCGATGAGTTCGAACAGCACCTGGAACGCGGCGCGGCGGTCGGCGATGATCCCGGGCAGGTCGGTGACGACCACCTCGGCGCCGGTGGTCTCCAGTCGGGGTCCGAGTTCGCGCAGCACATCCGAGAGGACATCACTGGTGCAGAGGGGCTGGGGGTCCCAGCTGCCACGGTCGATGCGAGCGACATCGAGCAGGCTCTCCGTCACCTCACGCAGGTGGTCGGTCGCGTCGAGGAGGAGATCGAGGTAGGGCGTGCCTTCCTCATCGATGTGTCCTGCGCTCCGAAGTCGTCGGGCGGCCCCGAGGATCGTGAACAGCGGGGTCCGTATATCGTGCGCGACCGCACTCGCGTGCTCGCGCATCTCCTCTTCGAAGGCATCCAGACGACGATTGGCGGCGTGCAGTTGTTGCAAGCTCAGGTCGAGTTCCTCCTGCCGCCGGACGAGGTTCTGCTCGTGCACCTGAGCGGTCAAGCGCGAGTAGTTGCCGGTTCCCTGTCCGGGGTGGCCGAGTCGGATCACCAGCACCGGAGCGCTGCGAAGTCGACAACCGTCTCCGCGGAGGGATCGGTCGCCGCGAAGGGGGACCACTCCGGGACGTGGCTCGGCGCTGCTGCGCCAGCGTTCCAGGACGAGGCGGAGCGCCGCCTCATCGCGCGTCGCCTGCTGCAGCGAGGAAGGAGAGCCATCGTCGGCGAGGATGCGGCGTGCCGCGCGGTTCGCGAAGAGCACCACACCGTCGAGGTCGGTGAGCAGGTACGGCTCGCCGAGACTCGCCAGGGTGTCGGACACCGCCGCTAGGTAGGCCGGTGCCACATCAGCGGTCAACCTTCGACCTCGCGGTGCTCGTAGCGTGGGAAGTACTCG
>SKNK01000185.1 GCA_007120565.1 Nitriliruptoraceae bacterium
GTGCTCAAGGAACTGCAGGATGCGGTCGGCGAGAAGGTCGGCAAGGACAAGCCCTTCGACCTGGTGTTCCACGGCGGCTCGGGGTCGGCGATCGAGGAGATCCACGAAGCACTGGACCACGGCGTGGTCAAGATGAACGTGGACACCGACACGCAGTACGCCTTCACCCGGCCGATCGCGGAGCACATGTTCCGCAACTTCGACGGCGTGCTGAAGGTCGACGGTGACGTCGGGAACAAGAAGGTGTACGACCCGCGCTCCTACGGGCAGCTCGCCGAGGAGGGTATGGCCGCCCGTGTCGCGTTGGCCTGCGAGAACCTGCGTTCAGCGGGGACCAAGCTGTGACCGCTCACTGGTAGGAGACGAAGACCGGCAGCGGGTCGAGATCGAGGACCCGCTGCGGTTCGGCGACCGGGTCGTCCTCGTCGTAGAAGTTCTTCCAGCCCCAGAGCCACCGGTCCTCGACCCCTGCGGTGATGGCGTTGTAGGTCTCGTCCTTGGCGCCCTGCGGGCCCTGCCCATCCATGTGCACGACGACCGCAAGTTCCGGGGGCGCCTCGATCTCCTCACGGTCGGGGAGCATCGAGAACCGGAACTGGTGCAGGATCAGCAGCTTCTCGGGCAGGTTGTTCTCACGTGTCAGGTCGGCCAGCCAGTCCGCGACCTCCTGCACCTCCTCGGCGTCGACCGAACCGATCTGCTGGAGGTGGACCTGGTGGGGCTCGAGTCGCCACTCGGGGTCGAGCGCGAGCCCAACGTGGGGCTCGAGCAGCAGCTCCTCGTACTCCTTGGCCTGCGTCAGGAAGTCCGTGCGTCCGGGTTGCAGGTCGAGGATGACGTAGATGTCCTCCTCGGCGGCACGGTCGACCCAGGGCCGGATCACCTCGATCGGCGTGCGACGGCTGTAGTCGCCGGTCGATTCGGCCGCGGCGCTGGCGATCGTGACGATCATCTCGAAGGCGGGCAGGATCTCCATCCCGTCGGCCCCGTAGGGCTCCGCGACCTCGCGTAGGCGCGGGATGGTCTCGTCCAGTGATTGCTCGCCCATGGCGCCGAGCACGGTCGTCTCCGGTGAGCCGTACAGGGCCACCATGCGGCGGTCCTCGAAGAGCGTGAATCCGCCTCCCGGCAGTTCGGGTCCGCTCATCACCAGCTCGAGTTGGTAGTCGGCGTCCGCCGTGACCTCCTGGCCTGTCAAGACGACGCGGTCCGCGTTCGTTCGGCGCAGGCGTGTGGTGTCCTCACGGCCTTGCCGCAGGTCGGTCGCGTCGATCGGGAGAAGCGCTTCGCCGCGTCCGCGTGCCGAGCTGGCGGTCAGCGCGGTGGTCACCTCATCGTCCGGATCGACCAGCCAGGTGGTGGAGGTCCCGTTGCGGAACAGCGGGCTGCTGGCAACCACGGCGTCGAGCCCGACGGCGAGCAGACGGTCAGCGATCCGGTCTGCTTCGCCCTCGTCGCTCGAGAAGACTCTCAGGCGTACCGTCGCTGCTAGGCCGTTCGCGACCTCGGAGAGCGGCGTGTTGTCGGCCGGCAAGGGGAGCAGGCCTACCTCGCCGTCCAGTCGTGCAAGTGCTGCAGCCCGGGCACGCAGGTCGTCCTCGGGGACGGCTAGCAGGGTCGGGAGTTCGAGGTGGTCGGCGACCTCGCGGGCCAACGCGAGCCGATCGCCGTCGCCCGTCAAGGACGTGACCTCAGCGGCCATCTGGTCGGGGAGCTGACCCTCGGCGACGCCGACAGCGAGCAGCCGCGTCGCCTCGAGTGCGGCCACGCGGTCGCCGAGATCGTCACGCATCGTGGCGTTGATGAGGAGTAGGGGAGCGTCGAGGTGGACCGCTGCAGCCGCAGCGATCGCCGCACTCCAAGCATCGTCGGCCGGAGCGACGACGACGGCCTCAGCACAGCGGTGCGTTCGTTGCGTGAACTCGAGTGCGAGGTCGACCGGCTGGTGACCGGTCAGCATGATCATCGACTCATCCTCGAGTCGATCGTGACGGCACGGCTCGGGTTCAGGTTCGGTTGGCTCGTCTGTCGCTTCCGTCGGTTGCTCAGCCCCCTCTTCCGTGGTGCTGGCCGGTTCGCCGGCCTCCACCGGTTCGGGGTCGGGATCGGGGTCGGCGGTCTCAGGTGTGCAGGCAGCGGCGACGAGCACGGCGACGAGCACGAGCCAGACCGGACGGTGGTGCACGGCGTCTCCCCAGACGACAGACGTTGCCACGTTAGTGCCGGACCTGCCCGGGGGTCGGCGATCCCGTCGCAGCGCGCGAGCGGTCACGGAACGTGGTTTGCGGTCACGGAACGTGGTGGTCCGATGGTGGGCGGACTACGCCGTGGCGAGGCGCCGTTGGAACTGGTACTCGGTGGTGTTCGAGGGGTCGTGCAGTTCGCGGGTACGGCCCGTCGGGCGGTAGCCGAGGCGCTCGTAGAGCCGATGGGCGTCGGCGAACCGGGTGTCGCTCCACAGATCGACGGTGGTCGCCTCGACGGCGTGTGCGTGCTGTTCGACCAACTCCACGAGACCTGCGGCCAAGCCTCGACGCCGGTGCGACGCGGCGACGTACAGCCGCTTGAGTTCGACCTGGCCGTCGTCGGATCGAGCCCCGACACCGACCGACCCAACGACGCGGCCGTCGTCGGCCACCACCCACAGCACGGTGCCGGCTCGGGCAGCCGAGGTCGCCGGCGACACGAGGTCGGCATCGATGCCTGGCAGGTCGAGCACGCAGCCGGGGTACTCGGCATAGGCGGCTTCGACGAGTCCGATCAGGCCCTTCTCATCCTCGTCGCGGACCTCGCGGAGTTCCGCCGTTGGGAAGTTCGACAGTGCGCGCTCCAACGACGGGGTCACGTGGCGGCCCCGTCCGAAGGAGCCTGCTCGGCGACGACCGGACCGACCGTGTCCACGTCCAGGGCGCTGCCCCGGCCGGCGCGTTTGGCCTCGACGACGTCTACGGGGCGGATCACGGCGGGGGAGTCGCCTCCGGTGTGCACGTCACTGGCGACACCACACCAGCGCAGGTTCTCCGTGCCGGTGACCAGACCCTTGCCGCCACGTCCCTTGACCGGGTACTCGGCCATCGGCGTGCGTTTCGCGGTGCCGTCGGCGGAGATCGTCACCACCTCGACGTCGTTGCTTCCGCCCGGAACCACGGTCGCCGAGATGATCGTCGCCCCCTTCGGCACGTTCATCCCAGCCACGCCGGCGGCGGTACGGCCCATCGGGCGTGCCTCGGAGGCTGCGAACCGGGTCACCGAACCGCCATCGTGTGCGAGCAGCAGGTGGTCATCATCGCCGCAGAGCAGGACCGCGACGATCCGATCCTTGTCCTTGACCCGGGCCGCTTGCAGGCTGCGTTGGCGGGACTCGGTGAACTCGGCCGCGGCCGTTCGCTTCACCTGACCGGTAGCGGAGACGGTCACGACCGTGAGTCCGGCGGGGTCA
>SKNK01000203.1 GCA_007120565.1 Nitriliruptoraceae bacterium
ACCCGGTAGCCGCCCCAGTGCGGGGGACGTGGCACCTCGACGTCAGCGAAGCGGCGATCGAGTTCAGCGACGCGCCGCTCGAGCTCGGAACGGTCGATGATCGGCTCCGACTGCTCCGACGCCCAGGCCGCGAGCTGGCTCGGACGCGGACGCCCGGCGAAGTAGGCGTCCGACGCCGCGTCGTCGAGCACGTGGACCGACCCTCGCAGACGCACCTGCCGGTGCAGCGCATCCCAGTAGCTCACCACCGCCGCGGCCGGGACCGCAGCGAGCTGCCGTCCCTTCATCGAGCGACGGTTGGTGTAGAAGATGATGCCCCGCTCGTCGATCTCGCGCAGCAGCACGATCCGCGCGTCGGGCCGTCCGTCCGCATCGACGGTGGCAACGGTGATGGCACCCGGTTCCGGCAGGTCGGCCGCCTCCGCCTCGGCGAGCCAGCGCCGGTACGCGACCAACGGATCGTCCCCGAGCTCGTCCAGGCTCAACTCGGGACGGTCGTACTCCCGATGGGACCGAACGGGCTGCTCCATGCGGTTCTCCTTCACCGACCGGGAGCGACCGTAGCGGCCATCGGAGCGCGATCCCGGGCATCGGCTCGACACGGTCACCGTGCCGCCACGGTGCCGGCACAGCGCCGTCCAGGCACCGCGGGTCGACACCGTCGAGATAGCGGGCTTCGACCTCTCCGACGACGAGATGGCCCGCATCGACGGGTTGAACGAGGGGCGGCGGTTGATCGACCCACCCTTCGGCCCGGACTGGGATCCTGCGTGACGCGCTCGGTCACTCGGAGGGGGTCGGTCCGGGGATCGAGATCGCTCCGGCGGCGACGAGGTCACCGGAGAACGGGATCGCGCCCGGCAGTTCCGCGAGCATGACCTGGTCGCGGCCCGCGGCCTTGGCCCGGTACAGCGCCCGGTCAGCGGCGAGGACCAGCTCGGCCGGGGTGACCCCGTGTTCGGGGACCAGGGCGGCACCGAAGGAGGCGGTGATCGCGGTGGCGGCGCCGCGCTCCGCGAAGGTGCTGGTCAGCTGCACCCGGAGCCGCTCGGCGAGCTCGAGCACCGCGGAGCGATCGCCCTCCCGGACCAGCACAGCGAACTCCTCACCGCCGTAGCGGTACACGGTGTCCGACGCCCGGATCGCCGCAGCGAGACACTCACCGACGATGCTGAGCACCTCGTCGCCGTACTGGTGGCCGAAGTTGTCGTTGAGCTGCTTGAAGTGGTCGAGGTCGAGCAGGATGAAGCCGAGAGGGCGGCCGTAGCGGGTCGCCCGCTCGACCTCGGTGGCGAGGTCTCCGTCCAGACGACGACGGTTGAACAGGCGGGTGAGCGCATCCACCTGAGCCATCTCCTCGGTCGCCCGGTGCAGGCGTGCGGCCTCAAGGGCGGAAGCGGCGTGGGAGGCCAGCGTCTCGGCCGACTGCCGCGTGGCTTGGTCCAACACGCCGCTACCGACGATCTCGAGCACGCCAACGACGCGTCCGCCGACCACCAACGGGAACCCGGCATCGCCTTCCTCGATCCGCGGCGTGGCATGGCGGGCGACGAGACCGACCAGCCCTTCGCCCTGGCCAACGGCCGCAGCCGTTGGCACCTCGCCGTGGGTGAGCGACGAGTCGTGCAGCGCGACCAGGCGATCGTCGTTGGCGATCCAGACCATCACCCGCTCGCACGGCACGATCCGTGCCATGGCTTCGGCGACCGTCTCCGCGACGTACCTCGCCTTGAGGCTTCCGGAGATCTCGCGCGCCACCTCGAGGATCCCGCGGAGTGCCACGGCCGCGGCTTCGCTCTCGGCGCGCTGGGACTCCAGTTCGTCCCGCTGTTCACGTAGCCGCGTGTCGAGCCCCTCGAGGCGGGCACCGAGCTGCTGGAGCTCGAGGGGGCCCTCGAGCTCCGAGAGCTTCGCCCGCTCGTGCCGTTCCATCCCCTCGATAGCCTCGAGCAACCGCTTCAGCGGCTCAGCGAGTTCGTCATCCAGACGCCGGCGCTGACGGCGCAGGGCGATCGCGACGCCGACGGTCACGACGCCGGTGGCGATCAGGCCCGCGATCAACACGGTCTGCGAGCGCTCGAGGGCCTCGTCGCGCTCGGTGGCGGCGAAGGCGGCGGCATTGCCGTGCGCCTCCCGGTAGTCGTGGAACCGCGCTCGGCCTTCAGCGACGATCTGGCGCCGCTCCTGCTCGGAGATCTCGTTGGGCACCAGCTGCGAGACGGGTGTCGCCCAGCCATCGAGCCACGCTCGTTGCTCCAGCAGCAGGTCAACGAGCAGACGATCGACGTCGGGGTAGCGGCCGATCGCTTGCACGACCACGTCTGTCGAGGCCTCTATCGCCGCTTCGGTGTCGTCGCGATCGGTGTAGGCGACGGTGTGATCGCGAGAGATCCAGTCGCGCAGACCCAACTCGTGATCGTGCATCGCTTCGTGGTTGATGCGCAGCGCACGGATCAGGTCCGTGTCGTAGCGCAGATCGGGCTGCACGAACCCGAAGAGCACCCCCGCGATCACCGCCAGCACGGCCACGATCAACGACGCACCGATGAACAGCGTGCGGAACGTGCCGCGCAGCTGATGGGACAGCGTCGGCGGCGCGGTCGCGGTTCGGGGATGACGATGGAGCGACACTGCGGGTCCTCTGAGTGTGGTTCGACATCACCACCCACCTGGAGGCGACGCCACACCACCCCCATCGGCCACCTCCTCCCCACGCTGAAGGGGCGCGGAGGCAACCCCGCTCGTCGAGGTCGGACGCAGCGACCGGCGCGCGCGCAGGGCGCGCAAGGCGTAGGCTCAGCCCGAGACACGAGCCGGGGAGACGTTCCATGGGCCGGGATATCGACGAGATCCGGTTCACCCGTGAGGACCGGCAGCGCTACCGCGACAAGGTCAAACGCTGTCTAGCGGTGCTGCGGCGGATGCGCGAAGCCGAGATGTTCGAGGTCGAACGCAAGCTCATCGGCGTCGAGGTGGAGTTCTACGTCGTCGACGACGACGGCGAACCGACCATGATCAACGCCGAGCTGTTGTCGCGCATCGAGTCCGAGGAGTTCCAGACCGAGCTCGCCCAGTTCAACATCGAGTTCAACCTCGCACCCCACAAGCTCAACGGCACGGTCTTCCGCGAGATCGAGGAGGAACTGCAGACCTCGTTCGATCACGCCTACCGCCGCGCGGAGGAGTTGGACGCGCGCGTCGCGATGGTCGGCATCATCCCGACCCTGAAGAACCTCCACGTCACGATCCAGAACCTGTCGGCCAACCCCCGCTACCACCTACTGAACGAGCAGATCCTGGAGGCGCGGGGCGAGGACCTGACCGTCGAGATCGAGGGCCCCGAGAAACTGGCGATGAAGGTCAACTCCATCGCGATGGAGGCGGCCGCTACCTCGGTGCAGCTGCACCTGCAGGTCAGCCCCGAAGGGTTCGCGCCCGT
>SKNK01000003.1 GCA_007120565.1 Nitriliruptoraceae bacterium
GCGCCAACACCCGCGCCAACACCCGCGCCAACACCCCCGCCGACCGGTCCCGTGACGGCAACCGGGACGAGGAGGAGTCGTGACCCGCCGCTTGATGTTCATCCACGCCCACCCCGACGACGAGTCGTCCAAGGGTGCGGCCACCGCTGCGCGCTACGTCGACCAAGGTGACGAGGTGGTCCTGATCACCTGCACCGGCGGTGAAGCCGGCGACGTGCTCAACCCGAGCGCTGACCCGGTGCCGCCCGAGGCGATGGCCGAGGTCCGAGCCAAGGAACTGGCCGATGCCGTCGCCGCGATCGGGTTCACCCGCTCCTACCAGCTCGGCTACGTCGACTCCGGCTACCACGAGGATCCCGAGGAGGTCCCAGAGGGAACCTTCGCGCGCGCCCCGTTGGACGAACCCTCGGCGCTGATCGCCGGGCTGATCCGTCGTGAGCGCCCCCACGTGATCGTCACCTATCCCGAGGACGGTGGCTACCCGCACCCCGACCACATCATGAACCACGCCGTCACCATGCGTGGGATGGAGCTGGCCGAGGACGCCGACGCCGACCTCGCGGGCATCCCCGGCGCCGAGAACCCCTCCTGGCGCGTACCCAAGGTCTACGCCTCGTCGATCTTCCCGAGCGAGCGCGTGCTCACGATGCACGAAGCCCTCATCGAGCGCGGGCTCGACAGCCCCTACGAACGGTGGCTCGAGCGTCGGGGACAGAAGGCCGAGGACGCCGTCGACGACACCCCGGACGCCCGCGTCGAGTGCGCCAAGTGGTTCAGCCGTCGGGATGCCGCCCTGCTCGCGCACGTCACCCAGATCGACCCCGACGGGGGCTGGTTCCAGGTGCCCCGCGAGCTCGAACGCGAGATCTACCCTTACGAGTCCTACGTGCTCCTGCGCACCGACGTGCCGTTCGAACGCACCGAGGACGACCTGTTCGCCGGCATCGACATCGATGAGGTGGATGCTTCCGGTGGGCGCGTCGGATCGACGGCGAGGTAGACCAGACAGTCCTTGCGAACGGCCTCGACGGTCCGCGTCATCATGACCGGTGTGGCGGCTCGGGTGAGCACGAGCCGGTCATCGTCGACCCGGAGCAGTTGCTCGGTCGCCGGCCGCCCGTCCGGCGCGAGCACCTCGACGGGCAGGGGTGCGTCCGGGTGGACCTGGCCGAGGACGTGTCCCGGGGCTACCTCGGCGAAGTTGTGTCGATCGGCATCGATCGGGATCACCAGGTCGAGATCGTCGTGGAGTTCGCCACCGAAACGAAGCGTGACCTCCGGCGGCACGGTCACCCGGTGCAGGCCGGACAGCAGGCCGTGGTCGGCGCCCGTCTCCTGTGTGTCGACCGGGGGGCCGAACAGGTAGCGGCGGAGCCCGTCCACGGCCAGGTCCCACGTCGCTCGCTGCCCGGGCAGCCCACACTCGACGGCGACCGCCGTGCAGTCGTCCTGCAGCGCCTCGACCAGCGCCCCGTTCGGTAGCTCCCAGTGCACGATCCGCGTCGTGAACAGCGCGGCGAGGTTGATCGTTCCCGGCCGGTTGCGGGTGATGATCGCGTAGAAGGGGTTGTCGCCCGAGGTGTTGTGCAGGTCCACCAGCGAGGAGATCTGGGCCTGCTGCAACCTCACCAGCGCGTCCGCGGCGGCTTCCCGCAGGGGCGTGGTCCTCGACGTCGGTGACCAGATGCGGTTGAGGTCCTCCTGGTCGTCGAGGTAGCGGACGGCGTACCCCGGCGGTTCGAGCGCCGCACGGACGTTGCCGATCAACACGTACAGGTCGTAGGGCAGTTCGGGTCGGCTGCGAAGTACGTGCAGGAGTGCTTGGAAGCCCGTGGGCTCATCGCCGTGGAGCAGGACCGACACGGCGCGCGGCGGCTCGTCGCGCCCGGGGAAGCGGATCAGCGACGGTCCACCGAGTTCCTGCAGCAGCGTCCGCTCGTCGGCGTCGAGCAGCACGTCCGGGAGACCGTCGGGCAGGTAGCGCAGGTGGTCATCGGGCACCGCAACTCCTCGGGTCGTCGCCCCCCGGCTCCGAACGACACCGTAGTCGGCGGGCACCGACCCTCGGGGCGCGCCTGCAGGTGGCTACCTCGGCATCTAGCCTCGAGCCGGCGCCTCGAGGTCCCAAGGAGACCGCCATGTCCGCCGTCGGTCGTGTCGCGACCATCGCCCTCGCCCTGGCTAGCACGACCGGGCTGGCTGCCTGCGCCGACGGGCCCGGGCCGAACGAGATGGCGACGCCCGCCGACGCGATCGTGGTGGCCGACGACAACACCTTCGAGCCGGAGACCCTGACGATCGCTGCCGGTACCGAGGTCACCTTCCTCAACGAGGACGACATCCGCCACGGCGTCGTCGCCGACGACGGCGACACGCCCAACCGCCTGCTGGACGCTGACGGTGGCCTGATCGTCACCGTGTTCAACGAACCTGGCGTGACGACCTACCACTGCAACATCCATCCCGAGATGACGGGAACGATCGAGGTCCTTGACTGACGCGCCCGGCGTCAACCCGCGGTGGTCGCGCCTGTAGCGAGCGCCGAGGCGCGGACACCAGGTCGGTCAGGGCCCAGGCTGGGCGGTCCGGACCGTGGCCAGGTCGGCTAGGGCAGCGGCCAGGTGTGGACCGGCTCGTTGGAGCGCATGCCCTCGAGGTAGCGGGCGGTCATCTCGGTGATGGCGGCTTCCCGGCTCTTCGCATCCTCCAGCAGGTGGCGGAAGGTCTTGACCTGCCAGGACGCGCCGGTCAGGCGTTTGAGGGCGCGTTGCTCGATGACGCCGAGGTAGTGGTCGCGGTCGCGCCGGTCAACGCCCCAGGCGTCCAACCCCTCGTGAGCCAGCGGCAGCAGGGTCCGCAGGATCAGTTCGCTGGCGGGCACCTCGCCGACGCCGGGCCAGAACAGCTCGGACTCGATGCCGTCACGCGCGGCGCGGAAGAAGTTGTCGCTCGCCGCCTGGAAGGACAGCTGCCTCGGCAGAGGTGGGTCCATCTCCGCCAGCGACCGCACCAGCCCGAAGTAGAACGCGGAGTTCGCGACGATGTCGATCATCGTCGGACCGGCGGGCAGCACACGGTTCTCGATCCGCAGGTGGGGCTTGCCGCGAGCGATGTCGTAGATGGGACGGTTCCACCGGTAGATCGTGCCGTTGTGGAGCACGAACTCGCCCAGGTGCGGGATGTCGCCGCGGTCGAGGACCTCCTCGGGGTCCTCCTCGTCCATCAGCGGCAGCAGCGCCGGGAAGTAGCGCACGTTCTCGTCGAACAGGTCCATCACGTCGTCGATCCACGCCTCCCCGAACCACACCCGGGGCCGCACCCCCTGGGCGGTGAGTTCCTCCGAGCGGGTGTCGATCGCCTGCTGGAACAGCGCGATGCGGGTCTCGCGCCACAGCTCCTTGCCCAGCAGGAACGGTGAGTTCGCTCCCA
>SKNK01000512.1 GCA_007120565.1 Nitriliruptoraceae bacterium
CATCCCTCGAAGCGGGAACGAGGCCGCCGAGGCCCTCGCGGTGCACGTCGGGGGTGACCGCGACAGCTTCCTGCGGATGATGGAGGAGGATGCGGCAGCGCTCGGCGTCGAAGAGCTCGTCGTGACCGGTCCTTCGGGGTTGGACGATGACACCCTGATGTCCGCGATGGATCTGGCACGGATCGGGGCGGCGGTACTCGAGCAGCCGGACCTGCGTCCAGCGATGACGCGTCGCCTCGTCACGCTTCCCGACGCCCCGGCGGTCGAGAACCGCAACGAGTTGATCGAGGATTACCGGGGGGCGACAGGGATGAAGACGGGGTTCACCACCGCGGCGGGCTACAGCCTGGTCGCCAGCGCCGACATCGGCGGACGTGAACTGATCGCCGTGGTCCTGGGGGCAGGGGAGGACCCGAACCGCTTCGAGAGCGCAGCGGCCCTGCTCGATCATGGCTACGACACGACCCGTCAGACCCAGCTCGGGACCGAGGTGGCGCTGTCGGTCGCTGGCGGCCAGGTGCGACTGAGCGTCCCGCAGGTCACCATCACGGTGCCCGTCGACAGCGAAGCCAACCTGGAGCTTCGCCTGCCCATCCGGCCACCTGAAGAGCGGTTGGTCTTCCCGATGACCGTCGACGGCACCGCGCTGGCGGAGTTGACGGCGGAGCCAACCGGGGCACCGGAGCCCGTTGACGACGAGGCCGCCCGCATCGGGCGGGCTATGGTCGATGGAACCTATGCCGCTCTGCGCGCTGCCACCGCGAGTGGCACCCTGGGCTAGCCTCGTGACGTCGTCACAGGAGCGTTGCGTGATCGAGATGGAGCTCGTCGGTGTCCGGGTCGAGTTGCCCGCGAACCAGCCGATCGTCCTGCTCAAGGAACGGGAGGGGACGCGCTACCTCCCGATCTGGATCGGGGCGGTCGAAGCCACCGCTATCGCGTTCGCGCTCCAGGGGGTCGACACCGCCCGGCCCTTGACCCACGACCTGTTCATCAACGTCCTCGGCGAAGTGGGGGTCGAGCTGACCGCGGTGCACGTCACCGACCTTCAGGATGGCACCTTCTTCGCCGAACTCCACCTGCAGCGCGACCACGAGGTGTGGACGGTCACCTCGCGGCCCTCGGACGCCATCGCCCTGGCGAGCCGGTTGGACGAGGTTCCTCTCTTCGCCTCTGAGGAGGTGCTCGAAGCCGCGGGCCTCGAGATGGAACCTGCCGAGGAGGGTGAGCTCGAGGAGGGCGGTAACGCCGAGGAAGAGGTCCGCCAGTTCCGCGAGTTCCTCGATGAGGTCAGCCCCGAGGACTTCAAGGGCTGAGCAGAACACCATCCTGGGGCGGGACGATCGACGGACGCCTCGCTGCGCACGCCGTGGTGAGCACTGCGCGGTACGCGCTCCGCTGCGCGGCAGGCCCTCCAGCGGCGGGGCAGGGGGGCGCCCTAGGGCGTCGTACGGCGCGTAGGGCCCTGCGTTGCACCGTGGCGCCCGGTCCTCCTCCACCTCGAGTACCACTTGAGGGTCTTGGGTGCTGACGCGGAGACCGGGGAGGTCTTAGGTGCCGAGCAGTGATCGGTTGACACCTCGCGGCCCGGGGTCGTAGCCTCACGCGGAGTAGTTCCACCGGTGTGGTCCGTTGGCCAGGAACCACGCCGGGGAGCGAGAAGGCGGCGATCCCTCCACGGGGAGGACCCTCCCGGGGGTGGAGCCAACGCCGCCGACGACCTCCACCAGCCGGCCGACGCGGAGGAACCAGCATGAGCGGCGCACCCATCGGACAGATGGCTTTCGACATCGATGACGGCGCGCTCGAGCGCAACGGCTACCGCGGGCCAACGGTCTGCAAGATCGTCGGGGTCACCTACCGGCAACTCGACTACTGGGCCCGTACCGGGCTGGTGGAGCCCTCGGTCCGCAAGGCCGGGGGATCGGGAACCCAGCGGCTGTACTCCTTCGACGACGTGGTCCGTGTGCGCGTCGTCAAGCGACTCCTGGACACCGGCGTGTCCCTGCAGAAGGTCCGCTTGGCGATCGACGAGCTACGGGCACTGGGCCGCTCACTGGCCGAGACCACGCTGGTCTCCGATGGCGTGAGCGTCTACGCGATGGACGACGACCGACAGGTGCTCGACCTGCTCAAGCGGGGACAGAGCGTGTTCGCGATCGCGCTCGACCCGGTGGTCGAGGAACTCCGTGGCGAGGTCACCGCCTTCCCGATGGAACGCGTCAACCCCGACGACGTGGTCGCCGATCCCGCGCCGATGACCGAGGCCGCCGACGTCACTCCGCTGACCGCCGCGACCTAACCGTCGCGCGGGTCGAGCCACCGCAGGAGCGTGCGGACCCCGACACCGGTGCCGTGCCGCGGTAGGTGGTAGCGGTCCGCGTCCTGCCAGAACGGCCCAGCGATGTCGAGGTGGGCCCAGGGCAGCCCATCGACGAACTCGCGCAGGAAGAGGCCGGCCATCGTTGCGCCCGCTTCGTCGCCACGCCCGAGGTTCTCCAGGTCGGCGACGTCGGAGTCGAGGTTGTCTCGCAGGTCCTCCCAGAGGGGGAGATGCCACATCGCCTCGCCCGCATCCTCGGCAGAGGCCAGGAGCCGACGTAGGAGGTCGTCGTCGTTGGCGAAGATCCCGATCGCGCGCTTGCCGATCGCACGAGCGACGGCGCCGGTGAGCGTCGCCACATCGACGATCGCGTCCGGGGCGGACTCCGCCGCGAGGGCCAAACCATCGGCGAGGACGAGCCGCCCCTCAGCGTCGGTGTTCATCACCTCGACGGTGGTGCCCCCGCGGATCGTGATCACGTCGGAGGGACGCTGCGCATCGGCTCCCGGCATGTTCTCGGCGAGGCAGAGTTCACCGTGGACCTCGACGGGGATGCGAAGTTCGCTGAGCGCCGAGAACACGCCCATCACGACCGCGGCTCCGCCCATGTCGCCCTTCATGTGTTCCATGATGGCGGAGGGTCGCTTCAACGAGATCCCACCGGTATCGAAGGTGATCCCCTTGCCGACCAGCGAGACGCGAGCGACCGGGTCCGTTGGGCGGTAACGCAACCGCACGAGCCGAGGTGGACGTGCTGACCCGCGCGCAACGGCGAGGAGCCCACCACACCCTTCCTGCTCGAGGCGCGCCTCGTCCCAGACATCGACGTCGACGTCATCGGGGAGGAGTTCGCTCGCAGCGTCGGCCACCTCTTCGGGGCCCATCAGGTTCGGCGGCTGGGTCACGAGCCGAGCGGCGACGCACTGCGCCTTGGCGTGCGCACGCCCGCGGGTGAGGGCATCATCGGCGCTCGCGCCGGTCGACGACGCGATGACGAAGGTGACGTCGGTGAGCACGTGGGGTCGTGCCTTGCCGAGCAGGTCGTCGTAGCGGTAGGCGCCAAGGATCGTGCCTTCGGCTGCCGCACGGAGCGTCGAGGCGCTGGGGTTGGTCAGGGCGAGGGTGGTCGCGACGGTACGGGCGGAGGTCGCGACATCGCGGATCGCCGAGCCCATGGCGCGACGGACCTGTTCGTCGGAGAGTTCATCGAGCCGACCAAGGCCGACCAGGGTGATCCGGCCCCATGCCTGACCGGGTGCTGCGAGGTGGCGCACCTCGCCGACCTTGCCCCGGAAGTCGGCATCGCGAGGAACGTCGGCGATACCGACGGCCCGGAGGGCCTGTTCGGTGCCCGGACCCTCGATCGCGCCGCGGAAGACGGGGACGATCAGCGCATCGACGTCGAGGGCGCTGATGGCATCGGTGGTCACGTGAAGTGAAGGCAGCGGTGGCACGATGGCTCCGAGGTCGGTGACAGGTGTGGCTGGCATCGTCGGGATGCCCGGCGTGAGGATCCTGCCCGCAGCCTAAGGCCTCACGCCAGCAGGTGGTTCACCTGCGCCCGGCCCTTCGGGTGCACGACCGCGACTTCCCACCGTCTGCGCATCGGTCGCGTATCCTCCCGCCTTCCCGAGATGTTCCCTGCGCGAGGCGGTCGACGTCATGGACGCAGACCTGAAGGGACCGGCGATCCGCTTCCGCGGGGTCACGAAGCGGTTCCCTGGCACCCGGACCCAGGCGGTCGACAACCTCGATCTGGACATCGAACGGGGCAGCATCGTCGCGTTGATCGGCCCCTCCGGCTGCGGCAAGACCACCAGTCTGCGCATGATCAACCGGCTGATCGAGCCGACATCGGGGTTGATCGAGGTCGAGGGCACCGACGTCAGCTCCCAGCCACCGGTGGAGTTGCGGCGTGGGATCGGCTACGTGATCCAGCAGGTCGGGTTGTTCCCCCATCGCACGATCGCGGCCAACATCGCCACCGTTCCGCGGTCGGTCGGTTGGGACAAGGCACGCATCGACCAACGGGTTGCCGAGCTCGCCGAGGTGGTCGGGATCGAGCCCTCGATGCTGTCGAGGTATCCCGATGAGCTCTCCGGTGGGCAGCAGCAACGGGTAGGTGTCGCTCGCGCACTCGCCGCAGATCCACCGGTGTTGCTGATGGACGAGCCCTTCGGGGCGGTCGACCCGATCGTCCGTTCTCGACTGCAGGACGAGCTGCTCGAGCTCCAGGACCGGCTGCACAAGACCATCGTGCTGGTCACCCACGACCTCGATGAGGCCATCAAGGTCGGCGATCGGATCGCGCTGCTCAACGTCGGCGGCGTGCTCGAGCAGTACGCCACGCCCGATGAGCTGCTGCGAGCTCCTGCCAACGACTTCGTCGAACGCTTCGTGGGGGAGGGGAGGAGCATGCGTCGGCTCGGGCTGGCAACCGTGGCCGATCTGCCCTACGAGGCGGGACCGGTCGTCGAGGCCAGCGCGGATGTCGCCGCCGGCCTCGCCGTGATCGACGAGTTGCGCACCGACTGGCTCGGACTGGTCGATGACGACACCTTCCTCGGGTGGATACCGCGCGAGGAGTTGGTGCCTGGCGCGGACCTGGCGTCGCTGGAACGGTTCCTCCCGGCCGCACAGGTCGAGCCGACCAGCACCCTGCGGTCCGCACTGGAGATCATCATGACCTCGCGGACCTCGGTCGCGGTGATCAGCGACAACGGCCGGTTCCGTGGCACCGTCACGCTCGAGCGGATACGTGCCGGGTTGGCCGGCGACTTCGATGCCCCGACGGAGCACGCGGCGTGAGCATGCTGCTGGCGGCTCGCAACCCCATCCTGCGGTGGAGTTACTTCCTCGAGCAGTGGGACCGGATCCAGGGAGCGATCTTCCAGCACCTGCAGTTGACCCTGATGTCGGTGCTGTTGGGGTTCATCATCTCTGCGGGGCTGGCCGCGATAGGGCTGCGCTACCGGTGGAGCATCGGCCCCATCACCTTGTTCGCAGCCTTCGTCTACACGATCCCGAGCGTCGCCTTCTTCGGCGTGTTGAGAACCACACCCCTCGGGCTGTCGGTCTACACGGTGTTGATCCCGTTGACCGGGTTCACCCTGCTGATCCTGGTAACCAACATCCTCGACGGGTTCCGTGCGGTGCCGGCGTCGGTCAAGGAGGCGGCCGATGCGATGGGGATGACCCCGATGCGGCGGTTGTTCACCGTCGAGGTGCCGGTTGCGGTGCCGTACATGATCAACGGGCTGCGCATCGCCACGGTGACGATCGTCGGCCTGGTCGCGGTCGCCGGGATCGTCGGGTACGGGGGACTCGGCAACCTCATCATGGAGGGCATCCGGCGGCAGTTCTGGTCGCCCCTGACGATCGGGGCATCCCTCTCGATCCTGCTCGCCATCCTGCTCGACCTGTTGTACTTCCTCCTGGGACGGTGGCTCACCCCCTGGGCCCGGACGGCGCGATCATGATGCTTGCACAGCGCGCGATCCCTCGCGACACGACCTTGGGGGAGTGGTTCACCGATCCGCAGAGTTGGACGGGATCGGCGGGCATCCTCGCCAGCCTCGGCGACACCGTGGTGCTGTGTCTGGCGGTCATCCTGACATCGTCGCTGTTGGCCGTGCCGACCGCCGCCTACCTCGCGCACCATCGGCTCGCCCAGGTCACCTCGGCGTGGCTGGTCAACATCGGTCGCGCCTTGCCGACGTTCGCCGTCGCCGCGCTGCTGGTTCCGGTCTCGCTACGCGGGGGCTATGGGTTCGAGCCATGGCCGATCTTCATCGCCTTGGTCCTGTTGACGGTGCCGCCGATGTTCCTCAGCACCTACGTTGCGGTGAGAGAGGTGGACCCGGCAGCGGTTGACGCCGCTCGGGCCATGGGATTCACGGAACGAGCCGTGCTGCGATCGGTCGAACTCCCGCTGGCGAGCACGGTGATCTTCACCGGGCTCCGCGTGGCCGGTGTCCAGGTCGTCGCAACCGAACCGATCCGCGCCTTCCTGGGCGGGGACGGACTCGGTCGCTACATCCGGGACGGGATCGGACAGAACAACGCTACGCTCACGATCGGTGGCACGATCCTGATCGCCGCCCTCGCGGGGATCACGGGACTCGTCTTCAGCGCCACCGAGCGTCTCATCAAGCCGTACGGCGTGCGACGTCTGCGCGCCCACCGTAAGCCACGATCTGGAGATGCAGATGAGGAACCGGACCTCGGCGACACTGACGAGTTTGCTAGCCATCACGGCGCTGCTGTTGGCCGCATGCGGTAACGGTGAGGAGGCTGCGGACCAGGACCTCGACATCCCTGACGGCCCCACGATCGAGATCCGCGGCCAGGACTTCTCCGAAGCCATCACCCTCGCGGAGGTCTACGGGCAGTACCTCGACGCGCTCGGGTACGACGTCGATATCCACTCGCCGGCGGGCTTCCGCGATGAGGCGGTGAGCGACCTCGAAGCCGGCACCCTGAACATGATCGTCGACTACATCGGTGGATCGCAGGCACAGCTGGCGCCGGACGCCGAGCCGTCCTCGGACCCCGACGAGGTGATGGAGATCATCAGCGAGGCCTACGCCGACATCGGCGCCACCGTGCTCGACTACACCCCGGCGATCGACGGTGACGCGTTCGTGGTCCGCGGCGACCTCGATGCGGAGACCATCTCCGACGTTGCCGACATGGACCTGGTGCTCGGTGCTTCCGCTCAGTGCTTCGAGCGGCCACAGTGCTACATCGGGTTCACCGACGTGTACGGCATCGAGTTCGCGGACACCCAGACCATCGAGTTCGGCCCACTGCTCGGCGAAGCGTTGGACGCGGGTGAGGTCGACGCGGTCGTCTGGAACGACACGGCGCCGCAGATCGAAGAGTTCGGGTTCAAGGTCCTCGAGGACGACGAGGGGATCTTCCCGGCACAGAACATCGCGCCGATCCTCGATGATTCCCTCATCGAGGCCTACGGCGACGACCTCGTCAACGCCATCAACGAGCTGAGCGCGATGATCACCACCGACGATCTGCTGGACTGGAACTTCGAGACCGACATCGAGTTCCGCGAGTCCGACGACGTCGCAACCGAGTGGCTCGAGGAGCAAGGCCTGATCTAGAGCCAGGCGGTGACCTGAGCCAGATGGACCCGTCCTGCGCACGGCGCACGACGGGTCCATCCTTTCGAGGCGACGAACCCAAGGGAGGTACGCATGGACCTCAGCGACCTCGAAGAGGTGCTCGATCAAGCACGGCTCTGGGGCGCGGAACTGGATCCGCGCTTCCGGGTCCTGGCCACCACCTTGGAACTCGCTGCCGGATCAGGTCCGTGGGAGCTCGGCGCGGATCGCCGGATACAGCTGCTGTGCTTCCCCGTGTCGACGATCCTGGCATCCTTGCGACGGACCTCGGTCGTTCCGCCGGAGCAGGTCACCTTCACGACCGAGCAGCTGGTGGACGTGACGGCCGGGTTCGGGGGAGCGGTCCTCGAACCACCGATCTTCGGCCGGCCGCAGCCAGCACCAGGGGAGTGGGGGCCGGCGTTCAGCCTGCAGGGGAGCTCCTCCGCGCCGGACGGACGCCTCCGCACCATCACGCTGGCGGTTGCTGACGCGGAGGCGCGACTAGAGGTGTTCGCCCGGTTCGATGCCCTCGAGGTCCGCGACGCCCAGGGGGAGGAACTCCTCGGGTGACCAGCCGCCGTCGTGCCCGTCATATAACGTGGTAGAGTGAGACCGTTATATAACGTGGTTGGGAGGGGCGAGGTTGCTCTGATCCGTCGGCTCGGGAGGTTGCGATATGGCCACGACACGATCGAGATCCGGGTCTCGAACCCCTTCTGAGCGCCGTCATGTGGGGTTGACCCTGCCTCGGGGCGTCAAACAGCGGGTGATCGAGGCAGCGGGAGTGCTGGATTGGTCCGCGGGGGACTGGGTGCTGGCCGCCGCCGCGGAACAGGGAGCCAGACTTCGCGAGGCGCTGCAGGGACGGGAGGTACGGAAACGACCTGCGGTCCCGGAGGCGACCTTCACCGCCCTGTATCTCACCCTCGACGAGCGCGACGAGCTCGATGATCAGGCCGTCGCTTGCCAGCTGAACCGATCGGCCTTCGTCACGGCCGTGTCACAGCTCGGCCTGGGTGACGAGCTCGCGGACGTGCTCGCACCCTTGTCGCCCCCGACCTCGGAAGACGGAGGATCGAGATGACCGGCTCCGCCGTCCCCGCACCCGCAGCGCTCGACGTTCGAGAGGGGCGAGGCGAGAGGGGATGAGCGACGGTGGGGTCAACCGGACCTTCCCAGCACCGTGGCAACCGTAGGTTTACGTAATGTTACTTATGGGGGAATCAGGGCGTGCGTGAGAGCGGTTCGTTCGCCGGATACGCCGGAGAAGACGTCAGACCGGCAGCAACACCGTCCTCAGCCTGCGCACGGGCGGACGATGCTCCGTGAGCGGTGCTGAGGCCGTCGGTCTGTCTGGACGACACGGGTCAGCGCGCGTCGTCGGTCAGTCGTCGCCGCGCTCAGCGACACGTTCTGCCTGGAACACCAGTAGGCCGGCGAGCAACATCGCACCAGCTGCGCAGAGCCACGCGACCAGGTAGCCCGGCCCAGCGGCCAGAGCCCCGAAGCTCAAGGGTCCGAGGGCGCCACCCGACGCGAGGCCGGCGAGGATCGTCCCTGCGGCTCGGGCGGGACGTTCGGGTAGGAGACGGACGGCCGCGAAGAACGCGAGCCCGGTCCAACCCCAGCCCCCGCCGAAGGCCAGCAGCGCGCCGACGAGGGTCCACCCCGGCCCGCCGACCGCGATCGCCGCCAGTCCCATCGCACCGACGACCATCAGGCCGCCCATGATCCGACGTTCGCTCCCGCCACGTCGGTCAGCCGTGGCCCCGGCAGCCAACCGACTGAGGATGCCGGCGACGCTGGCACTCGCCAGCAGGATGCCCGCAGCGGACTCGCTGACACCGGTCGCGACCGATGACGACACCAGGAAGGTCGGCGCGGAGTTCCCTGCCGCTCCCGCGAGCCCCGAAGCGATCGCGAGGAGCAGCAGTGCACGGCGAGCCGACACCGGGACCACGGTGCTGGCAGCTGGTCGATCCGGCTCCGGAGATCCGTGGCGGTGGTCACCGAGCGAAGGTTCTGGCTCGGCATCGACGACCGCGCCGTCGTCTCGGACCGGCGCTCCGTCGTGGATACGTTCGTCTCCCTCGGAGGGCGGCGCTGCGGCTGGCACCGCCGAGGCGGTCGCGTCGGCAACGGAACGGTCCCGTCCGCCGCCCCGGTCGACTCCGAGCGGGCTCGATCCGGGACCGAAGCGGTCCAGTCCGCCGGGTACGGCGATGAGGACGAGCACGCCCAGTGCCGCCGCCAAGGCGTAGGCCGGCCGCCACCCCAGCTGCGCGCCGAGGATCGGCACCATCATCCCGGCGAGCAGCGAGGCGATAGGGATGCTGGCTTCCTTGCCTCCGAAGGCCAATCCCTGACGCCGGAGGGGTACGCCGGTGGAGATCGCTCGCGCTCCCCCGGTGTCTGCCAACGGCACCGATGCGCCGGCGAGGACGAACAACAGCAACAGGATCCAGAACGAGTGCGCGAGCAGCGCGATAGCGGCCGCGGTCGTGGCTGCGAGTGCGACCCCGGTCCGCAGGGCCGCCGACGAGCCGATCCGATCGGTGATGACACCGCCCGGGAAGGAACAGATCGCGCCGGAGAGGAAGAACACCGCGACCAGTCCCCCGATGGCGACCTCGTCGACCCCGAGGTCGGCGCTGATCCGTGGGGCGAGGGCACCGAGCAGGAAGACCGGCAGCGCAGAACACGCCAAGGTGAACGCCGCGGTGGCAACCACCCTGCCTGGCCCTGGACGGGCGACGCGTCCACGCATCATGGTGGTGTCGGGAGACACGGAAGGAACGATCCCATCACGACATGGAGCGGAAACGTCGGACCGCGATCGGGATGATGACCGCCATGATGCCGACGCACCAGGCGATGGCGAGCAGTGCCGGCCGCAACGCCTCGCCGCCGATCGACAGAGCGCGTGCGGTATCCGCCGCGTGGGTGAGCGGGCTCTGAGACGCGAAGGCCGCGAGCCAGCCGGGCATGGTCTCGAGGGGAACGAAGATGGAACTCGCGAACACCAGGGGGAACAACACGACGAAGCCGGCGGTCTGCGCCGCTTCAGCACCTGGGACGTACAGCGCCAAGCAGATGAACAGCCAGCTCATCATCAGGCCGAACAGCGCGACGATCAGCACCGCACCGACGGCCGAGACCACGCCCTCGGTGAACCGGAAGCCGATGAGGTAGGCGACGGCGATCATCAGCATGATCACCGCGATCGAGCGGACGAGGTCGGCGATGGTCCGCCCCCCGAGGACCGCGACCCGCGACATGGGCATCGAACGGAACCGGTCGACGACACCCCGCTCGAGATCCTCAGCCAGCCCCACCGCGGTCTGGGTCGACCGGAAGGCCGAGGACTGGACGAAGATCCCGGGGAGCAGGTAGTCGATGTAGGAGATGTCCCCCGGCAGCGCCGCGCCGGCGATCCCACCGAAGACGAACGAGAACAGCACCACGAACATCACGGGCTGGATCGTGGAGAACACCAGCAGCCGGGGTTGCCGGATGAAGTGGCGTAGGTTGCGCTTGGTGACCGTCCAGGTGTCGCGCATCTGCCAGTAGGCCTGCGCCACCACGCCCTCCGGCTCAGCGGGGTGTCGGGTTATCGCGCTCGCCGTCATGCGACCACCTCCTGCACGTCGTCGCCGTCGGGTGCGGACTCGGCCAGTTCCCCCGTGAGCTCGAGGAAGACGTCGTCGAGCGTCGGACGGCGCAAGCCCAGGTCGCGGACCTGGATCTCGGAGGAGTTCAAGGTGGCGGCCACCTCGCCGACAACCTCCAGCGGATCCCGGTCGATGACCGCAACACGCACGGTGCGACCCCCGCTGGCGGCTTCGGCCCCCGGCAGCGCGTCGAGCGCGCGGTTGAGGTCGGCGGGGTCGGCGAGAACGATGTCCACCACCTGTCCCCCGACCTGGTCCTTGAGCTCGTCGCCGGTCCCCTTGGCGATGATGTGGCCGTGGTCGATGACCGCGATGCGGTCCGCCAACTGGTCCGCTTCCTCGAGGTACTGGGTGGTCAGGAGCAGGGTCATGCCTTCGTCAACGAGTTCGCGGGTGATGTCCCAGATCGAGTTGCGCGACCGGGGGTCGAGTCCGGTCGTCGGCTCGTCGAGGAACAGCAGGTCCGGACGCACGAGCAGGCTGGACGCGAGATCCAGGCGTCGGCGCATCCCCCCCGAGTAGGTCCGAGCCGGCCGGTTGGCCGCGAAAGCCAGGTCGAATCGCTCCAACAGTTCGTCAGCACGTCGCCGCGCATCCTTGGTAGAGAGATGGAACAGCTCCCCGAACATGCGGAGGTTCTCACGCCCCGTCAGCAGTTCGTCCACGGCGGCGTACTGTCCGGTCAGCCCGATCTTGCGGCGTACCTGCGCCGCCTCGTGCACCACGTCGTGGCCGAGAACCCGGGCGGTGCCGCTGGTCGGGGTCAAGAGCGTCGCGAGCACACGCACGAGGGTGGTCTTGCCCGCCCCGTTCGGACCGAGCAGGCCGAGGACCTCCCCCTCGTCGACGGTCAGGTTCACCCCCGTCAGGGCTTCGGTGTCACCGAAGTTCTTACGCACGTTCTCGACGGACACAGCGGGTACAGCGGACACGGATGACTCCGAGAAGTGAGGATGACGTGGAGGACGTACGGGACGGGGAGGTGGACAGCCAACGCCAGAGCCTGGCGATGGGTGTTCGTGCAACGACCGGGGCGACGACGGTACCCGCGACTCCGCAGGGTTCAGGTGTACTCGATGATGAGCACGGCTTCGGAGTCCGGCTCCAGGGCCTCGTATCGGTGGGCAACGTCCCCGGCGAAGCTGGCCAGATCACCGGACTCGAGCTCAACCAGTCCGTCGACCGGACCGACGCTGACCCGACCGGAGACGACCAGTACGTGCTCGGTCGTCCCTGGCGTGTGCGGTTCCGCGTCGCGTGCCTGCGAGGGTTCGAGAGCCAGAGCGTAGATCTCGGTACGGCTCCCGTGGGCG
>SKNK01000302.1 GCA_007120565.1 Nitriliruptoraceae bacterium
ACGACCTCATGGCGGCTGCCGTCGATGGCTGCCTCGAACGACAGTGGCGTTGCGACCTGCTGAGCAGCGACCGTGACCTCACCGCGCTGGTGGCACCCGACGCCCGGCTCCTCCGCCCGAAGGCCACCTTCGCCGACCTGGTCGTCGAGGACGTCGAGGAGGTCCGGCGTACCCACGGCATCGAACCCCATCAGTACGTGGATCTCGCGGCCCTGCGCGGTGACCCTTCGGACGGTCTCGAGGGCGTCACGGGTATCGGCCCCCGGATCGCCGCACGTCTGGTCCGCGACTACGGCAGTGTCACCGGGATCTACGGGGCGATCGTCGACCTCCCGCCGAAGATCGAGGCTGCTCTGCGCGCGGGCCGGGACCGCGTGGAACGCAACCTGCTGCTGATGGCTCCCGTTCCACACCTCGAGGTCGATGTCGCAGCGCCCATCGAGGCAGGGATCGACCTCGATCGCATCGGGGAAGCGCTGGCCGAACGGGGCTTGGAGCACGTCGGCCGCCGGTTCCGCCGTGCCGTGACCGCACCGGCACCTCCGCCGACGCCACCACCACCGGAGGATCCTGACCCCGACCCCACGCCTCCGCGCCGCGCTCCTGTCAGGTCGGTGGCCACCGAGGGCGAGCAGGCCGCGCTCTTCTAGCCTCGCTTGTCGTTCCCTGTTGTAGCTACGAGTGGTGGCCGTTGGTCACCATCGTGTGGGAGGGAGCGAACTCCGTGTAGCTGGAGGGTGGATCTAGGACCTTCAAGACGGAGCCATCCCCACCGCCTGAGTGGTCCCTGCCGGTGTCGGCCCGAGCAGCTGCAGCGACCCGGCCAACTCCTTCGGACACCTCATCGACCCCCTGTGCGGCCTCGGCGATGTTGCGCGAGATCTCCGTCGTCGTGGCCGTCTGCTCATCGACCGCGGAGGAGATGGTCTGCTGGTGCTCGGAGATGCGGTCGATCACCTCGGCGATGGCCGCGATCTCTCCGACGGCGCTTTGCGTATCCGTCTGGATCGCGGCGATCTTCTCGGCGATGTCCTCCGTCGCGCGGCCAGTCTGTTGGGCGAGTTCCTTGACCTCGCTGGCGACGACCGCGAAGCCCTTGCCGGCCTCACCCGCCCTCGCCGCTTCGATGGTGGCGTTGAGGGCAAGCAGGTTGGTCTGCTCAGCGATCGACGTGATCGTCTCGACAACGGCTCCGATCTCTGCTGAAGAAGCGCCCAACCGTGTGACGGTCTCGTTGGTCTGCGTCGCCTGGTGAACCGCCTGGGAAGCGACGCTCGCAGCTTCGGAAGCGCTCTCGGCGATCTCTCTGACACTCGCTGACATCTCCTCGATCGCCGTCGCCACGGTGGTGACGTTCTGGCTCACCTGCTCCGACGCAGCCGAGACAACCCCGGCTTCTTCGGCGGTTCGCGTCGCAGACGCAGCGATCGCCGCGACGAGCTCGCTGCTTTGCGACAACTGGTCGTTGAGTTCGTTGGCCAGCGCCCGCAGCTCCTCCGTGCCTTCGGGAGCGAGTCGGAACTCGCTGTCCTGAGGGTCGCGCCCACTGAGAGCTTGGCTGTAGCGACTCACGGGCCGGCCCATCAGCGCATGGAAGATCCACAAGAGCAGCCCGAGGCTGAGTGGGATGATGAACCCGAGTGCGAGGAGCAATCCACGCGCGACGCCGCTGCGGGACGTCGCCAGGGCAACCTCGTCGTTCGCTCGTTCGGCCAGCACGTCTGCGAACCGGTCCAGCGGCGCCATGATGCGAGCCACCTCGGCCTCGTACGCGTCGTCGAACAGGATCTCCTGCGCCGTTGCGAGCTTGGCGGGATCGTCCAACGCGGCATCGGTGTCCGCGAGCGTGTAGCCAGCGATCGCGGGAGGCATCCGGTCCTCCGAGACACCAGCAGCCTCGAGAGCCAACCGCATAGACCGTGTCTCGGTGTCGACCAGCGCTGCCGAGTTCGCGCTCGCTTCGTCGACCAACGAGAGGTCCTCTTGGCTCACGCCGAGTGCCTGGAGGGCCTCGATCGCCTGGGCCTGCGACTGGGTGACCTCGATCTCGGTCCAGTAGTCGTCGAGGTAGCCCATGTCGCCGGTCATCACGAAGCTCCGCACGGTCCGTGTCAACAGGGCCGACGACGCCGCAACCTGTTCGCCGAGCTCGGAGAGCTCCATCTGGCGGTCCCGAGCCTCACGCAGTTGGTCGTTGGCCGCGCGAGTGAACACGATCCCACCCGCCAGCATCGCCGTGATCACGACGGCGGCAACGATGGACGAGGCCGTGATGGTGGATTGCTTGACGGTCCGATGCCGCATGAGGTCTCCTCGAGACGAGCTACCTGCACGAGATGTCGGCGGACATCCGTCCGGGTAAAGGGAACGCTGCCGTCTGAAGACAGCTCGTCCACGATCTGGGTGGTCCGAGGCCGGCAGTGGATCAGGAGGAGCTTTCCCACCCGTTAGGCTTCCGAGCATGGAGCGTGACCATGTCGATGGGTTGGTCGAGCAGTGGGCGGTAGAACGTCCCGAGCTCGACACCTCTGGCCTGCGCTTGTCGGCGCGGATCGTCCGCCTCCAGCGGTTCCTGGACCAGGCCAGCCAGGCGGTGGTGTCGGACTTCGACCTGCAACTGGGCGAACTCAACGTCCTGGCTGCACTGCGGAGGGCTGGCGAGCCCTACGAGCTCACCCCCACCGATCTGTACCGCGGACTGCTGGTCTCGTCGGGCGCGATGACCAACCGCCTGGACCGTCTCGAAGAGGATGGGTTGGTCACTCGGGTGCCCGACCCTGACGATCGACGACGCATCAAGGTCGCCCTGACCACCCGCGGCGCTGAGCTGATCGATCAGGCGATGGACGAGCACACTGCGCTGTTGCGGGGCGCTTTCGCGGGCATCGACGAGGACCAGCGCCGCGACCTCGAACAGCTGCTCCGATCCGTGCTCGTCAAGCTCGAAGCGGAACAGCAGCTCAGCTGAGCAGGTGACGTGAGCACCCGCGGCTGCGTCACATCCCTGCGCTACGGTGCGCCGATGCGCACCATCCTCGTCGACCGCCCCATCGACCTGCTCGCATCGCTGTCGCCTCTGGTGTCCTCGCACCGCGACCCCACCATCCGGCTCCGTCATGACCGCGTCGTACGCGCGAGCCGCACCCCCGACGGTCCCGCGACCCTGGACGTTCGCCGGGTCGGCGAGCGTCGCTTCGAGGCCACGGCCGTAGGACCTGGCCGGGAACGCGCCCTGGAGGGTGCTCCCGGCCTGCTCGGCGCCGAGGACGACCTCGCGGGCTTCGCACCGCAGCTCGACCCGACCGTCGCCCGAGCTCACCACCTGCGCCCGGGGCTGCGACTCATCCGATCGGGGCAGGTCGAGGATCTCCTCGTCCCGACGATCCTGGCCCAGCGCGTCACGGGTCGGGAAGCAGGACGCGCCTGG
>SKNK01000433.1 GCA_007120565.1 Nitriliruptoraceae bacterium
CCCAGGTCATGCCATAGATCACGTTGGGGCCGCCAACCGTGGTGTCCTCGACGAACCCGACCCGCACCGACGTCTCCTGGCCGCGCCACGACCAGCGAGCCGCTTCGCCGGCCCCCGCGTAGACGGTCACCGCGTAGGTCGCGGCACCATCCACCGGCTCCCAGGTGAGTACCGGTCGTGGCCCTTCGCCGGCCTGCGGTGTGGTCAGGACCATCTCAGGGAGCCCAAGATCGGGGCGCGGTGGCCCCTCCGGAGCATCCGCGACCGGTGAGGCCTCCTCCGGCCCCTCACCGGCGACGTCCACCGGTTCCTCGTGGCTCTCCGTCTCCGTCGCCTCCGACGGCTCCTCCACGACCTCGCCGTCGGATGCCTCCTCCTCGTCGCCAAGAAGCTCGGCGAACAACTCCGTGCAACCAACGAGCACGAGCGCAGCGATGGACAAGGTGGCGAGGCGCGCCATCTGAGAGACCCGGTTCCGGGCTGCGGTCATCCTCATCGCTGAGCCACCCGAAGCGTGGCGTAGTCCATGGGCACGCCGCCGGTCGTGAGTTGGATCCCCATCATGTCGGCGGCGACGAACACCTGGAGGAGCCCGCGATCCACGATGATGCAGGGTTCAACGGGGCTGCAGGGTCGCCCATCTCGGTGCGGGGCGCCGGAGGTGATGACGCCCTGGTCGAGCAGCGCCTGGGCCTGTTCGGCCAGCAACGGCTCGATGAGATCAGCGGTGACGGGGCTCGCGCCGTTGCCGATGGCACCCGTCGCGAGCAGTATCTGTACCGCGTTCAACAGTTCGTGAGGATCGAGCACGTGGATCGAGGATCGCAGCACGCTCGCCAGGAGGCTGGTCAGTGAGGTCGCGAAGGGACCGCCATCGACCTGATCGAACGCACAGGTGTTGCTCAGCAGTTCAGCTTCAGCCTCGAGGGCCGCTGCCTCCTCGACCAGATCGAGGTAGTCCAGCAGGGCCGAGGTGGAGAAGCCTCCACTGATCGAGCTGATGGCGCCGGAGGCTCGGTCGTAGAGCTCGTCGTAAGCCGCGACCAGGTCGGCAGCCTCTTCCGGGTCGCCGGCGGGGGCGATGTTGGTGGCAACGAAGAAGCCGTTGAGCGAGCCGGTGAAACCACCTTCGGCAGCCAGCTCTTCCAGCGACGTCGTCCAGTCGGCGAACGCGACGTTGCACGAGGCATCGAGGAACACCACGTCGATCGGGTCGACCGGGTTCGGGATAGGTCCTACATGCGTGGTCATGCCCATGAAGGATCCCTGCCCGGTGGTCGACTGCTGCCCGGCGAGCGTGAAGCTCGACGTGGATCCGGACAACGGCCCCCCGGCCGACGACTGCAACGTTATGTCCATCGGGCCTTCGGGCGTCATCGCGTTGATGTCTGCAGCGCCGTACCAGTCCCAGTCGCCGCTGGACGATCCTCCGGCCACATCGAACGAGAACGATCCGTCGATCCAGCCGACCCAGGTCGCGGACACACCTTCGACGTTGCCGGTGAGCACGCCTCCGGCTCCCATGTTCCCGAGCCACGTGCCGTCCACGAGCCGCACCGTGCCGTCCTGGGCTTGGACAGCCGGCGCAGGCACCACGAACAGCAGCACGAGCACAGCTACGAGCACACGCCTCCCCACGCCTCACCCCTCTCCGCTGCCTCCAGCCCCAGAAGCAGGCTTGAACTTTAACCCCACGTCGGGCGGACCGCCACTAGGTGCTGACAACGCGCAAACGATCGACTGCCGACGGCGAGGCTGCGCCAGCCATCAGGGTCGCGGAGTGCCCACCGATCACTCGACCTTCTTGAACAGCGCGGGGATGCCTGCCGTCGCGGGCAACCAGCTCTCGACGGTCCGGTAGAGGATCACGATGGTCACGGCGACACCTGACGCCATCCCCATGGCGGTGAAGGCACCAACCAACCCGCCCTCGACCACGCCGATCGAGCCGGGGGTGGTGGGTATCGCCGCGAGCAACTGCGTGGCCCCGAAACCCACGAGGATCACCGAAGGCCTCGGGGTCTGCCCAACCGCGATGAAGACCAGCGTGAGCGAGGCCACATCCGCCGACCACTTGACCGTGGACCACAGGAAGATCCCCGCGGTCTGCCCGAGCGAGGGCGCGTGCTCGGTCACCTCCGCCCAGGAGGACCTCCACCCCTTGGCCGCCCTACGGAGCCTGCGAACACGGGCGAGGCGATCGATGACCCGTTCCCCGATCGACGGTGTGCGCAACGCGGCGAGGATCCCGCCGACAACGCCCAGCAACAGGATCATCGCGGCCACCGCGATGCCGAGCACACCATCCGGGAGATCCCCCGTCGCAACCGCGATCCCAGCACCCACCACCAGGAGCCCCGCAACGGTGGTCATCGTGACCGGTCCCGTGAGCGCCACGCTCGCGGTAGCCGCGGGGCCGGGCACCCCGAACTGGCTCAACCGTTCCACCGCCAGGGCGCCGCCGACGGGACCGCCGGCTGGCGCCGTGCGGCTCACGGTGAACGCGCTCATGGAGACCTGCAGCACCTTAGAGTAGGCCAGGTCCTCGCCAACAGCGCGCAAACTCGCGCGATGCATCAGCGGCCACGTGAACACCACCACGGCCTGCATGAGGATGGCCCCGACCAGGGGGGGCCAGGCAGCCTCGCCGAAGGCCTCCAGCGCATCGTCGCCTCCGACGACGACGACTCCGACGGCGTAGAGCAGCACCACCGAACCGATGGAGATCATCAACCAACGCCGAGGAGACGGTCCCCCACCGCTCGGACTCTCGGCGTCGTCGGTTGTCACAAGGCTCCTCTGCTCGTTGGCACGCTACGGCTACGGCTGCGGCTCTTCGACGGTGGCACGCTCCTGACGGGATTCGACGAAGAACGCCCCCACGGTCGCCGCCAGGGACGCGAACACCACGATCGCGTAGGTGGACAACACGATCGCGAGCAGGCGTCCGGCGAGGGTGACGGGTTCATAGACGACGTTGGCAGAGATGCCCAGGTTGGCCGCCCACCACAGGGCGTCGCCGAGCGTGGTGAGCGCCCCCTCACGTCCTCGTTCCATCACATACAGGAGCTGGCCGCTGCCGAAGACCACCACCGCGGTCGCCGCCATCAGGAACTGCAGACGCCCGGTGAGCAACCCGCGGGCCGTGCCAACCGCGCGGTAGGACGAGCCGACAACACGGCTCGCCGGCAACACCCGCATCACCCGCAAGGCCCGTGCGATCCGAAGGACGCGCAGGATCGGGAGGAGAAGGAAGAGCACCGATGGCCAGTGGCGTCGGAGGAACCGAAGGGGATGCCCGGAGACGATCAGCTTCGCCGCCAGCTCGATCGCGAACACGACCCAGATGATGTTGCTGGCCAGTGCGATCCCCGGTGCCTGGCCGCGCGGAGCCACCAGCTCGTAGGCCACGAGCCC
>SKNK01000116.1 GCA_007120565.1 Nitriliruptoraceae bacterium
AATCCGACCACGAGCAGGACGCCGAGCACGATCCCGACCAGGTTGCCCTTGCGTCGCTCTTCCATGGGCGACAACGTACGCGGAGACCACCGGGGCTTGCACCTGACAGGCTCGGCTACGCGCCGATCGGGCTGTGGACCGAAGAGCCCCGTGCACAACGGCTACAGCCTGGCACGTGGGGCTTCCGAGGGAGGCCTGCGCCCGTCCGAATCCTCCCCACGGCGCCCAGCACCCGGTCCACGTCCGTTCGGTCAGGGCACCCCCTTTCGGTCACCGAGGCTGCTTCCCACCCTGGTGTCGAGGCACCGCGAAGATCCGGCCATGCAGCGGATGATCGCGAACGATCGCGTGCCTGAGAGCGACCGAAGGAGGGATCGACCCATGACATCGAGGACGTTATCGCCCCAGCAACGCCCCAAGCGCAGCATCGTCATCACGCTCGCTGCCGTGGCAGCGCTGGTCGGAGGCCAGCTCGGTGCGGGTGCAGCCGCCATCCCCTTCGACCGCGGCATCGATGACGCCTGCGAGGAGCGCGCACAGCAAGCCGACGAGTTCGACGACGTCGGCGCCGATCATCCCCACGCTCCCGGGATCAACTGCCTGTCGGCATACGGCATCGTGCAAGGCCAGTTCGTCGACGGGGAGAACGTCTATACCCCGGGCGCCGAGGTGACGCGCGAACAGATGGCTTCGTTCGTCGCGGTGATGCTCGACCGCCTGCCAGGATCGGTGTACGCACTCCCCGCCGCTGACGAGGGACCGGACTTCACCGACGCAGACTCCATCAGTTCCGCGCACGCGACCAACGTGGAGCGGCTGCAGCAGGCAGGCATCATCTCCGGGTACGACGACGGCACGTTCCGTCCTGGCGTATCGATCGACCGTGCGCAGATGGCGACGTTCATCGCGAACGCGATCGAGACCGCGACCGGCGCGGACCTCCCGCCAGCGGAGGGTGAGCCCTTCGAGGACATCGGGGGGACCCACGAGACCAACATCAGGAAGCTGACGCAGGCCGGGGTGGTCCAGGGCGAGACCCGCACCACCTACGTACCCCACGCAACCACAACGCGCGCGCAGATGGCGACGATGATCGCCCGTGGCCTCGACTACTTCGTCTTCGAGGGCTACCTGGTCGCGACCTCGTACGCTCCGGCAACGGCACCTTCGACGCTCGGCATCACCGACGTCGATACCGGCGAGCACGACGACTACGATCGGGTGACCTTCACCCTCGAGGGTGACGATGCTCTCGCTGGGTGGAACGTGCGCTACGTCGATGGCGCCGTCGCCCACGGCTCTGGACACCAGGTCGATGTCGAGGGCGACGCGATCCTCGAGGTGACCTTGACCGGCATGGCTCTGCCGCCGGATCTCGAGGAGGACCTCTGGGACGACGAGCGCATCGCGGTCGAGGGCGACGGCATCGTCGAGATCGTGAACCTCAGCGTCTACGAGGGACGGCAACAGATCTTCATCGGAACGACGGGGCTCAACGACTTCTCCGTCGACCGTCTGGAGGATCCGCAGCGCGTCTACATCGACGTGGACCACGCCTCATGACCCGTGGCCGGCCGGGCACCTGATCGTGCCTCGTCGGCACGTGCCGCAGCGTTCGCCCGCCACCGCGCGGGCGAACGCTGTGTCTACGCCCACTCGAGGCACGCACCAGCTCACTCCACGAGACGGTGGAGGATGAAGACACCGCCGTGGGCCGGCTGATCCCGCCGTTGCTCCTCGGTCTCGACGTACTCATCGAGCACGGCGAGGATGCGCCCTTCGAGTTCACGCACGTCCTCTTCGGACAGGTGCAGCGAGAAGCGGGCGAAGGTCGCAACCGAGTCGGGACCACCCTCGCGCAACTCTTCCTCGAACGCGGCCAGGGGCGCCACCGCCGGATGGGTCTCCGCTCCGTCGATCGGGTTGCTCAACCACCACGACACGCCGCTGGACCGGTAGGGCTTCTCGAGCGCACCACTCTCCCCCGTCCGCACCGGCGCGGGTTCGAGCAGCCCCGCGTCGACCAACAACCGGACGTGGTAGTAGATCGTGCCCGGATCGCGGTCGAGTCGATCGGCGAGCTGCTTGTTGGTCAGCTCCTGTTGCCCACACAGACGCAGGATGCGGGTCCGCAGCGGATGCGCGAGCGCCTTGGCTTCCTCGACCGTCGCGGGACGGCGCTGGCGTGGGTACTCGTCCAGCCCTTGCGTGGCATCGTCGTCGCTCATGCTCGAACCGTACCGTCGGGTGGGCGCTTGTCATATCGATTTGAAGTTTCCCAATCGATATGACAAGATTCAGGGGCCGGTCGGTAGCGGCCACGGCAGAGGGGACCACGAGGTCATGCAGGAGGACCCGACACGGGACACCGCGACGTCGGTTACGGATCGACCGCCGCTCGGAGGTGCCTTCTGGCGGTTGTGGACCTCCTCGGGGCTGTCCAACCTCGCCGACGGCGTCGCGAAGATCGCCCTGCCGCTGATCGCGGTCCAGTTCACCCGGTCCCCCACCCTGATCGCGGGGCTGACCTTCGCGCTCACCCTGCCGTGGCTGCTGTTCGCGTTACCCGCCGGGGTGCTCGCTGACCGACTCGACCGACGACGGGCGATGATCGGCGCCAACCTGGTCCGCGCATCGCTGTTCGGTGCACTGGCGCTCGCCGTGCTGACCGACGTCTCCTCGATCTGGGTCCTGTACCTCGTCGCTCTGGGGATCGGCATCGCCGAGACCATCTACGACACCTCCGCGCAGTCGATCCTGCCCCAGATCGTTCCCCGCCCCCTGCTGTCTCGAGCCAACGGCCGCCTGTACGCCGTCGAGTTGACCGCCAACGAGTTCGTCGGCCCACCCCTCGGCGGCTTCCTGGTCGCGGGCGGCGCCGTGTTCGCCGTCGCCGCACCTGGCACGCTGTGGGTCGTCGCCCTGGTCGCGCTCCTGCTCGTCCCGGGGCGGTTCCGGGTCGAGCGCCCGGAACCAACGACCATGCGAGCGGACGTCGTCGAAGGACTGCGGTTCCTGTGGCGCCAACGGGTCCTGCGCACCCTGGCTTTGATGGTCGGTGGCTTCAACTTCGCTTCCAACGCGGCGTTCGCGCTGCTGGTCCTCTACGCCGTGGGACCTGCCTCCCCCATGGCCCTGTCCGAGCCCGCCTTCGGCCTGCTCCTGACCGCGGTGGCGATCGGCAGCCTCATAGGGTCCTTCCTCGCGGAGAAGGTCGAGGCGCGGTTCGGCCGAGCGCGTTCGCTCTTCGTCGGCTTCATGGCCGGGGCCTTCTGCCTCGCCGCCCCAGGCCTGACGACGAACCCGTACCTGGTCGCCGCAGCGTTCGTCGTCGGCGGGATCGGCATCGTCATCGCCAACGTCGTGACGGTGTCGCTCCGGCAAACGATCACCCCCGACCGCCTGCTGGGTCGC
>SKNK01000093.1 GCA_007120565.1 Nitriliruptoraceae bacterium
ACCGCGACGTTGGCGATCGCGGTCCGGCGGCCGTCACGGCGGACGAGCTCGCGCCCGACGACCCGGGCGTAGGCGGCGTCGGCGTCGGCCAACCCGTGTCCGGCCGCGGCCGAATCGCCGATGACGGCCAGACGCCGCACCGGGTCCATCCCCGGCAGGACGGTATCGTGGTCGAGGGGCGGTACCTCCCGTCCCTGCGCACGCATCTGCCGCACCCGAACGGCTGCTCGCAACGAGCTGCCAGCGAGCAGCCCTGCGACCAGCAGCAACGCCGAGGTAGCCGCGAGAGGCGCCAGGTCGGGAAGCGACCGGCGGTCCCGCGGCGTTGGCATCCATGGTGTGATCACGCCCATGCGGCGCAGGATACGCCTTGCCCAACGAACCGACCGACGCAGGCGCCGACGCGCCTGCCCCACCACCCCGGCCGACAGCCGACGACAGCCAGGATGATCTGTGCGAGGACATGGCGGGATGCCGATGCGCCCCATGGGCGACGCACAGGAGCTCAAGGGCCACCGCGTCGATCCTGCCGTCGCCCGACGAGCGTGGGGCCTGACCCGTGACTACCGTCGCAAGCTCGTGGCGTTCCTCGGCCTGATCGTGCTGACGTCGGCGGCCAGCGTCGTCCCCGCCCTGTTGATCCGCGAGGTGATCAACCGCGCCATCCCGGAGGGCGACACGGGCCTGCTGGTCTGGCTCTTCCTCGCGATGTTGGGGATCGCACTGGCGATGGCGCTCCTGTCCATGGTCGAGCGGTGGCTGTCCTCATCCATCGGCGAGGGGTTCATCCTCCACCTCCGCACGCTGCTGTACCGCCACGTGCAGACCATGCCGATCGCCTTCTTCACCCGCACCCAGACCGGGTCGCTGATCACCCGGCTGAACAACGACGTGATCGGCGCTCAACGGGCGTTGACCGGCACGCTCGGTGGCATCGTCGACAACCTCATCGGCGTGACCGTGACCCTGATCACGATGCTGCTGCTGGAGTGGCGCGTCACCCTCGTCGCCGTCGCGCTGCTGCCCCTGTTCATCATCCCCGCCAGGATCGTCGGCCGACGTCTGCAGGTCCTGTCGCGCGAGGCCATGGGTGTCAACGCCGAGATGAACACCGTGATGACCGAACGCTTCCACGTCGCCGGCGCCCTCCTCGTGAAGCTGTTCGGACGGATCGATCACGAGGTGGCGGCGTTCCACGACCGTGCGGATCAGGTGGCCCGGCTCGGGGTGAAGCAGGCGATCACTGGTCGGACCCTCTTCGCGGCACTGGGCTTCGTCGGTGCGCTCGCGACCGGCCTGGTCTACCTGATCGGTGGCTTCATCGTCATCGAGGGCGACCTGGCGGTCGGCGACGTCGTTGCCCTGGGGGTTCTGGTCACCCAGCTCTACGGTCCGCTCGCCCAACTGTCGAACGCCCGTGTCGACCTGATGACCGCCCTTGTCAGCTTCGAGCGGGTCTTCGAGGTACTCGACCTGCCCGTACCGATCACCGAACGCGAGGATGCGGTCGAGCTGACCGAGCCACGAGGGCACGTCACCTTCGATGACGTCTGGTTCCGCTACCCCGAGGCTGGCGCCTCCGCCCTGGCCTCCCTGGAAGGGCCCAGATCCGAGCACGGAGAGGACGCCTCCGACTGGATCCTGCGTGACATCGACCTCGACCTGCCGCCCGGCACCATGCTGGCCATCGTCGGACCGTCGGGTGCAGGCAAGTCCACGCTGTCGACCCTGGTCCCCCGGTTGTACGACGTCACCGAGGGTCGCGTGCTGCTGGACGGCCACGACGTGCGAGACCTGACGTTGACCTCCCTGGTCGACGCCATCGGTGTCGTCAGCCAGGACCCGCACCTGTTCCACGACTCGATCGGGGAGAACCTGCGCTACGCACGTCCAGACGCATCGGACGAACAGCTCGAGCAAGCCGCCAGAGCGGCGCGGATCCACGAGCTCATCGAGCGCCTGCCGGACGGCTACGACACGATCGTGGGCGAGCGGGGGTACCGCCTCTCCGGCGGCGAGAAGCAGCGCCTCTCGATCGCCCGCGTCCTGCTCAAGGACCCGGCGGTCGTGATCCTCGACGAGGCAACGGCCCACCTGGACACCGGGTCCGAACGTCTCATCCAGGCGGCGCTCGCCGAGACCCTGCGAGATCGGACGAGCCTGGTGATCGCTCATCGGCTCTCGACGGTCGTCGACGCGGACCTGATCGTGGTGCTCGACGAAGGTCAGATCGTCGAGCGCGGCACCCACGAGGAGCTCCTCGCTCGTCGCGGTCTCTACGCGCGACTCGCGCGCACGCAACTGAGCAGGTCCCCGGCACGCACGACCTGACCACCGTGGCCGTCTGAGCACTCCAGCCGAGCACTCCAACAGGGTCAGCCCGGCAGGGTCAGCCCGACGACCCCTTCGGCTCCGATCCATCCTCGGGCTCTGGCGGCGTCGGCCGTTCCGGGGCAGCAGGCTCGGACTCCGTCGGCTCAGGTTCCGACGCAGGCACCGCAGACTCAGGTGCGGACTCCGCCGGCTCAGAGGTGGGCGAGGCCGCAGCCGGCGCGGACTCCGGGGACGCCGACGAGGGCTCCGAGGTCTCGGATCCCGCTGCAGGTGACGGCTCCGCTGGAGGGTCGTGCACGATCTGCTGGCCTTGCTCGCCCTCCTCAGCAAGACGTCGCTTGGTCTCGCCGGAAGCCCACTCCAAGGCCTTGGTGTGCCGCTCATCCGGGGTGATCCCCGCCGCGACCATCTGGTCGAACACCACCTTGGCCGGAGCGTGTTCGCCCCGCTTGGCGTACGACCACATCAGCTCACGGTACGTGGGCTCGTCGACCGGGACCTTCGCCGCCTGCAACCCGGTGACCAGCGCCCCCGCCACGTCGAGCTTGCCGGACCGGATGAGGCCGCCGACCAACTTGGACGCATCGGCACTGGTCGGTGCGAGGTCGTGCTCGAGCATGTGATGCAGGAGGGCGATCGCGTCATCGGTGCGTTTGGCCGCAACCAGTGCGTTCAACAGGGAGCCGTAGTGACGGCCGTGCGTGAGGGTGCCGCTGACCCGCAACTCCTCCAGCAGGGCGCGCGCCTCGTCGAGACGCTTCGCCTTGATCAGCCTCTCCACGATGTCGCGGGCCGCACGCCGGTCGACCGGAACCCCTGCAGCGGACATCACACGGAGCAGCGCGTACGCCACCTCCAGCTCACCAGCCTTCAGGTGAGCCGTCAGCACGTCCGCCGCCTTCTGAGGCGGGATGGGAACACCCAGGATGAGCATCCAGTCGAGGACACCGCTGGCCGCGGCCAATCGCTTGGCCCCGAGGCTGAGGTCGATCAAACCATCCAGGTTCTCACCCGTGGGGATACGTCCACTCCGGGCGAGCTCCAGGGCATGGGTCCACGCGGCCTCGACGTCGCTCGCCCCGATCCACGCCTGCAACACCGCGTTGTGGTGGAAGCTGGTCGGCGTGGCCCCATCGGCACGCATCTCGGCCAACGCGGACTCCGCAGCGACAGCGTCACCAGCCTTGGCGTGCGCCAGCAACAGCTCGGTGTGGACATCGCCGGGAAGCTCGACGCCGCCCTCGCGGAGCCGCACGAGCAACTCCTTCGCACGGTCGGTATGACCGGCTCGAGCGATCATCGCGATGAGCTGGGTCGCGAGGCGGGCATCCGGACGACGGCCGACCTGCAGCATGAGGTCGACGATCGCACGGGTGTCCTTGATCGCGCGCCGATCGAGGCAGTCACGGAGCAGACGCATGTAGTCGGCGTCCTGAGCAGCCTGCCCCCGTTGGGCCATCTGGCGGAGCACCGCACGCGCCGCGCGGAAACGAGAGACGGCGAGGTAGATCGACAGGACGCTCGGAGCACGGTCTGCCGGGGGCTCGAACCCCTCCGCGTGTAGGGCATCGAGCAGGGTCAGCGCCTCATCGGTCCGGCCGGCCCGACCCGTCGCGATCGCGATCTGCCAACGCACCGAAGCGTCGACCTCGACACCATCCTCACGCATCTGCTCGAGGACGTGCCGCGCCCCCTCGATATCACGTGCGTCGAGATGCGCTTGGAGGAGTAGGTGCCAGTGGTGTGGCTCGACCGGCACCTCGCGCTGCTGCATCGAGGCGAACACCTGCTGGGACATACGCAGGTCACCGGAGAAGCGCCGCATCGCGTCCGCGTAGCGATCACTCGGCGCGGGGGCTGGCTGCTCGCTGGGAGCTGTCGCTGCCGGCTTCTCGGCGGATCGCTCGGCCGGGGACTCCGGAGGTCCGCTCGGCGGCGCGGGAACCGGCTCGGGGCCTGCGCCGGCTTCCTCAGCGGAGCCCTGGTCCTGGCGCTGCTGCTGGTTCGGGGCAGGGTCGGGGGTCGTCGGTTGCTCACCCATGTCACGTTCTCCTCGGGCCAACCCTCGGGCGCGGAACGTGTCACGTCCACGTGTCGAGCGCAGGCAGATGCACCACTCCCACGTGCACCAGTGGACGACCGACCCTCGGCCGTGGCCGAAACCGTACCTGGTGACGCTAGCGTCGTCTGCTGAGGGACCGGCTGGCGCGCCAACGGAAAGGACAGCCGCGGTGTCGATCCGCGACGTGGTGGTCCTCGGCACCGCGAGTCAGGTGCCGACGCGAGATCGTGCCCATCATGGGGCCCTGCTGCGGTTCGACGACGAGGGGATCCTCCTGGACCCGGGCGAAGGGACGCAGCGACAACTCACCTTCGCCGGACTCGCCACCTCCGCCATCACCCGTGTCTGTATCACCCACGCTCACGGCGACCACTGCCTCGGCGTACCTGGCATCGTGCAGCGCTGTTCGCTCGATGGACGCACGGACCCCCTGCCCATCCACTTCCCCGAAGCCGCTGCGTCGACGATCCGGAACCTGTGCACGGCCACCCCGTTCGACGCCGTGACGCCCGTGGAACTCCACCCGCAACAGCCTGGCACCGTCACCGCGACGACCGGGCGACTCCGTATCCGAGCTGCGGAACTCTCGCACAGCCTCCCGACCCTGGGGTGGCGTATCGAGGAGCCAGATGGGTGGCGCCTCGACCCCGACCTGGCCAGCAGGGCAGGCGTCGAAGGCCAGGACCGCAGCGAACTACTCCGCGCCGGTGCGGTGCGGGTCGACGGCCGTACCGTCCACGTCGAGGAGGTGGCGACCCCGCGAGCCGGCCAGTCCGTGGCCTTCGTCATGGACACTCGATGGTGTTCCGGTGCACTGGAGTTGGCCGAGCAGGCCGATCTGCTGATCATCGAGGCAACCTTCCTCGAGTCTGAGCGAGACGTCGCGGAGCAAGCCGGTCATCTCACCGCCGCGCAGGCAGCCCGCCTGGCGAACGAAGCCGGGGCTCGTCGGGTGGTGCTCACCCACCTGTCCCAGCGCTACCCGGACCTCGATGGTCATCGAGCCGAGGCCCGGACCGCCGCGCCGGACCTGGACCTTCACGTCGCTGCGGACCTCGACCGGATCGCGCTGCCCCCACGGCGCGACCTGTGCCCCTGAGCGGATCGGCCTCCAGGGCTCAACTTCTGCGGACGAACGACCGATGGTCATCCCGGAGACCGCAGAGCGCAGGCGACATAAACGGCAGGAAGCAGGGACATGGGGATCGGGCAGGGAGACACGGGGGCACCCATCGAGCAGGAACCGATCGACACCGCCTGGGCCTGCCGACGCCTCCGAGATCGTCTCCAAGCTGAACGTGTCACCGTGTGGGAGTTCAACAGCGACACCGGGCACCTCAGCCCCGTTGCCACCGCGGGCAACCAAGAGGATCCGCCAGAGGCGGCTGCCTTGCGCTGGGCGCGGGCACCCCGCGACGAACTGCCGCTGATCGACGACCTCCTCGCCGATCCCAGGTCCGTGGTGGTCGACGATGCGGCGTCGGAGCCACGGCTCCCCGCCGAGTTGACCGCTGAACTCGGCCTCACGTCCTTGCGGCTCGAACCGCTCGTCACCGATGAACCCGTCGGGGTCCTCGCCATCGAACCCGCAGGCGACGCCCTCCCCGATGACGTTCGTGATCTCGTCGGCCTGTTAGCGCTGAGCGTCGGGCAGTCGGCAGCCAGGCGGCAGGTCGAGCAGCAGCGGCGGAAGGCCGAACTGCTCCTCGGACTCACAGAAGCGGGTGCCTCCGACGGCTCGCCGAGCGAGGTCCTCGGCGAGATCTGTCAGCAACTGGCTCAGCACGCGCGGATGAACCGTGCCTGCCTGTACCTGACCGAGGGTGACTCCCTGCGGCCTCGCATGGCCAGCTACGCCGACGGACACGAAGATCCTGAGGCCTGGGAGCGCTTCCGCTCCGCGAAGGAGAGCTTCCCGCTGATCCGCGAGGTCCTCGCCACAGGACGACCTGTGGTCGCCGAACGCCCCGACTCCCCCCTGATCACCGGCTGGTGGGCGGACACGTTCGGCATGGGTTCGGTCCTGGCTGTTCCTGTGGGAACCGCACCGAACATCATCGGGGTGCTCACCTTGGACGACCCCCAGCCGCGGGACGTCCACCCGGACCTGGTCCGCCTGATCGCTGCGGCAGGGGCCCACGTCGACGGGTTGATCGTGCGGGCCCGCAGCGAAGATGAGCGCAACTGGCACCTCCGCACCCACGCCGCGGTGCGCTCGTTGCTCCAACGAGGAGCGAAGGCCACTTCGGTCGCGGATGCCGGGGCTCTGCTCGCCGAGATCGCCGCAGATGCGTTCGATGCGGACCATGCCCTGTTCCTCCGGATCCAGGACTCCAGGGTCGCCGACGTCGTCACCATCGGCATGGACGATCCTTCTTCCGCCGAAGCCACCCTGCGGCTCAAGGGCACCGCCCTGACCGACCACGGCCTCTGGCATCAGAGCCTCCTGCGATCTGAGCCCCGTGCGGTCGATGTCGCGGACACCTTCGATCTCGCTGACGACCTCGTCGAACTGCTGTCGCTGCGATCCGGTGCCGTCCTCCCCTTGCGGACCGACCGGGGTTGCCTCGGCATCGTGCATCTCAGCAACACCCACCGAACCTGGCGTGCCTACCACGGCGCCTTGGCAGAACAGCTGAGCCTGGAAGCCAAGCTCGTCGTCGACAACATCCTGCTGCGCGAGAAGGAACGCGAGCGCCTGGCTGAGCTTGCCCACTACGCGACCCACGACTCGCTCACGGGGCTACCCAACCGTTCGTTGCTCGAGGATCGGTTGGACCAGGCGTTCCGTCAGCCTCGGCAGGAGCAGCATCAGGTGGCACTGCTGTTCGTGGATCTCGATCGCTTCAAGAGCATCAACGACCGGATCGGGCACGTCGCCGCGGATCATCTCCTCCAGGAGCTCGCGGAGCGGCTGTCGTGTTGTGTCCGCGAGGAGGACACGGTCGCTCGCTTCGCCGGTGACGAGTTCGTCATCCTGCTCAAGCACGTCGACGGCGTCCGCGAGGCCGAGGTCGTCGCCGAACGCGTGCGCAACGTCCTGCACAAGCCCATCATCGTGAGCGGCAACGAGGTCATGGTGACCGTCAGCACCGGCATCGCCATCGGCACGCCGCGCACCTCCGATCCCGAACGTCTGCTGCGTTCAGCAGACGCCGCCATGTACCGGGTGAAACGCAACGGTCGTGGACGCCACGCCGTCTACGACCCTGACATCGACGTGCTCAACGAGCGGTCACTCTCCCTCGAGGCAGATCTGCACCACGCGCTCGAACGAGGCCAGCTCCTCCTGCACTTCCAGCCCATCGTCGACCTCGACGCGTGCGAGATCCGCGGGTTCGAGTCCCTACTCCGCTGGCAGCATCCGGAAGAGGGGACGATCCCCCCGCTGGATTTCATCCCCCTGGCCGAAGCAACCGGCACGATCTTCTCCATCGGGCGGTGGGTGATCGAAGAGGCGTGCCGCCAGCTCGGTGAGTGGCGACGAGCTCATCCGGAGCACGACCTGTTCGTCAGCGTGAACCTGTCGGCCCTCCAGATCCACGACCCTGATCTGGTCACCCACGTCGCGGATGCTCTCAGCACGAACCAGGTGCCACCCGAGGCGCTGATCCTCGAGCTCACCGAGTCGAGCCTCATCCGGGAAGAGGGACTCCCGACGCTCAACCTGCTTCACGACCTGGGAGCCCGCATCGCGATCGATGACTTCGGCACGGGCTACTCCGCCCTGAGCTACCTCCAACGGTTCCCGATCGACGTGCTCAAGGTGGACCGCAGCTTCGTCAACGAACTCGGTGGCCCGACCGACGGTGCTCTGGCACGTACGGTCATGGCGGTCGCGCAGAGCCTGGGCGTCGACACGATCGCCGAGGGGATCGAACACTCGTCGCAGCTCGAAGCGCTCCGCCTCATGGGTTCGCACCTCGGACAGGGCTACCACTTCGCCGCCCCGCTGTCGCTGGCCGATGCGGAACGCTGGCTCAACGGCGAGCTCTCCAGTCCTGCCCTGGCGCGCCGCCTCGCCTAGCGCGAGGAGGAAGCGCTTGCTGCCGCTGCCTCGGCCCAGAGTTCGCCGTAGGCACGGCCGGCGCGGCCGGTGAGGACGGCGCGCAAGGGATGGGACTCGATCGCCATACGTTCCACCCGACTGTCGGTTGGCACCGTGACCGAACTGAACCCCTCAGGAGGTTCGTCGCCATCGACGAGATCGCGGTGGAGGCGCTTGCGACGATCCACCATGGTCAGGAAGGCGAGGACCGCCGGCCGGTGCTCGAGGCCCATCGCGTCCACCTCGGCGTAGAGGTCTGCGTAGGCCGACCAGGCGAGGGGGCCTGCGGTCAACGGCACGACCACCAGATCCGCCGCCTGGAGCACGGCGGCCGCGGTCAGCGAGACCGACGGGGGGCAGTCGAGCACGACGGTGTCGTAGTCCATCCCGTGCCCGAGCGCGGCGTGGATCCTTCCAGGGCCATCGTGTTCGATGTCGAGGTAGCGGTCCAACGTGCGCAACGATGGGTCGGCCGGAACCAGCGCGAGCCGCTCCTGCTCGGTCGGGACGATCCACGGGGCCACCGTGCCCCCTGCCTGGATCACCTCCCCGATGCGCTCCTCCGTGCCACGATCCGCACCGAGCAGCCGCGTCGCTGCACCCTGCGGGTCCAGATCCCACAGCAGGGTCCGGTCGCCACCTGCAGCCGCGTGTGCCGCGAGCGCGACCGCGGTCGTGGTCTTGCCGACCCCGCCCTTGTGGTGGTAGCTCGCGATCGTTCGCACGGTTGGCTCCTCCTTGACCGGTGCGCCGGATCGGCGCCGGTTCTCCTACAACAGATGTTCGAGGCCGACGACCAACCCGTCCAGGCCTGCGACCTCGCGGCAGGCCAGCACCACACCCGGCATGAACGAGCTGCGGTCGAGCGAATCGTGACGGAGCGTCAAGGTCTGCCCCTGACCACCGAAGACGACCTCTTGGTGCGCAACCAGTCCAGGTAGCCGCACACTGTGGATCCGGACGTCGGCGTGTACCGCGCCACGCGCACCCGGGTGTCGCTCATCGCCTTCGGGCGCATCCGGGATGTAGGGACGGGCCTTGGAGATCAGGTCTGCAGTGCGAAGGGCGGTCCCCGATGGCGCATCGGCCTTGCCGTCGTGGTGCTGTTCGATCACCTCGACATGCGGGAGGTGCTCGGCCGCCTGTTCGGCGAACATCATCAGCAGCACCGCACCGATCGCGAAGTTCGGGGCGATCACCGCGTTCGCGGGTCCATCGTCCGCGAGGGCGGCCGCCCGGGCGAGGTCACGATCATCGAACCCGGTGGCCCCGACGACCGCATGGATGCCACGCTCCAACAAGCCGATCAGGTTCTCCCCCACGGTCGTCGGTCCCGTGAACTCCACCGCGACCTCACACTCGGCAGCGGTGAGTGCATCCAGGTCCTCGGTGACCAGCAGGTCACCCCCGACACCGACCAGCTCCTGCAGCGCCATCCCTGCATGTGCCGGCGAGACCGCGGCGACCAGCTCCAGGTCTCCGCTCGCATCGATCGCCCGGCACGTCTCCGCGCCCATCCGTCCTACCGCTCCGACCACCCCAACGCGCACCGGCACCTCCTCAAGGCTGTCGACGGAGCCTAACGTGGTGTGAGGTTGTGGGCTTCAGCCGGTCTCGGATGCGCGAGTCAGTGCGACCTCAGTGGTCTCCCGTGGGAAGGGCGAAGCCCCGATCGCTGACTCCCGCGTGCGCACCCCGCCGAGCACCTCGCGACACAGCGACGCGAGTTGGGCCAGCTGCGCTTCCTGCTCGGTCACCGCTCCGAGGTCGGTCACGGGTCCATGCCCGGGAACCACCACCTCGACGTCCAGGGCGGTGACCCCGGACAGGGTGGCCGGCCACTGGAAGGGGTACGCGTCGTGGAACTGCGGCGGTGCACCGACCTCCAGGAGGTCCCCGACGACCGCTACCTCGACGTCTGGCACATGCACGACGAGGTCGTGGTCGGTGTGTCCTCGCCCGAGGTGGAGCAGCTCGACCTCTCGCCCCCCGAGGGCGAGCCGCGCGCGATCACGGACGGTGTGGTCGGGTGGGATGATGGGGCTGGCTCGCAGGTGCGGACCTTCCTCCTCAGGGAGCCAGTCCAACCACCGCTCGCGTTGATCGACGCCGTGACGCTGCAGCGAGGTGCGACATCCCGTCGTGCCCCAGATGGCAACCCCTGGGAAGGCGCCAGCGCCGAGGCAGTGATCGAGGTGCGCGTGGGTGAACGCCAGGTGGGTGACCTCGCCGATGGGCAACTCACGCAGGTGCTCACGGAGCTCGCTCGCCTCGCGCAAGGTGGTCCGCGTATCGACGAGGAGCACGCCGTCCGATCCCGCAACGACGGTCACGTTGACGTCGAACGGGTCGTAGCGACGGACCCACACCCCATCCGCAACGTCCTGCCAGTCGGTCACGGGAGGCATGATCAGTCCACCACGTGGGAGAAACGGTCGGCCTCGTCCGGCGCGAAGGCGCCGACGATCGCCAGGTCCCACGGCCGCCCGAGGACCCGGGAGGCGACGCGACGCACCTCTGTCAGGTCGACCTCAGCGATGCGGCGCAGCGCCTCGTCCACCGTCACGATCGGCGATCCCCCCGCCACCTGACGACCGATGCGGACCATGCGCGAGCCAGTGTCCTCGAGGCTCAGAACCGTGGCGCCCTTGAGTGCTCCCTTGGCCCGCTCGACCTCGTCGGTCGTCAGGTCGTCGGCGACCCGATCGAGCTCACTGCGGAGGACCTGGAGCACCTCGTCGAGTTTCCCCGGCGCGGTCCCGACGTAGGCCTCGAACAGACCGGTGTCGGTGTAGTAGGACGCATGGCTGTAGGCGGTGTAGGCGAGACCCCGCTCCTCACGGATCTCCTGGAAGAGGCGCGACGACATGCCCCCACCCAGGGCGGTGTTCAGGACCCGCATCGCCCAGCGATCGTCGTCGTCCTGAGCGATCCCCGGGACACCCATCACCACATGCGCCTGCTCGGTCGGCCGTTCGCGGATCGACACGGCGTGCTCACCGAACCGCTGCGGCGGGTGCCGATCGGGGCGCGCGCCGCCCGGGCGTCCCAGATCGCCGAGCAGCTCGTCGGTGAGCGCAACCAGATGATCGTGGTCGACGTTGCCTGCGGCGGCGATCACCAGGTTCTCGGGCCGATAGTGGTCGAGGTAGAAGCGGTGGATCGTCTCGCGGTCCAAACGGGTGATCGAGTCGAAGCTGCCCAGCACCTCGAGCGCCAACGGGTGCTGCTGGAGCACGGTCTCGGCGAGATCGGTGTGCGCGAGGTCATCGGGTGAGTCGAGGTGGATGTCGATCTCGGAGAGCACGACCTGGCGCTCCGACTCGACGTCCTGCGGGGCGTTGCGTGCATCCACCAGCATGTCAGCCAGGACATCGAACGCCAACGGCAGATCGCGGTCGAGGACCCGCGCGTAGAAGCAGGTCATCTCCTTGCTGGTGAAGGCGTTCATCTCGCCACCGACGGCGTCGAGTTCCTCGGCGATCTGGCGTGCTGAGCGGCGCGCCGTCCCCTTGAACAACAGGTGCTCGAGGAAGTGGGCGCATCCTGCTTGCGCCTCGGTCTCGTCGCGGGACCCGGCCGTGATCCACGCTCCGAGGGTGACCGAACGCACCGAGCTCATCGGCTCGGTGACCACGGTCACTCCGGAGGGCAGGGTGGTGAGCAGGTGGTCCACGGTGCCTCACTGGTCAACGACGCGACGATCGGGCTGGCAACGCGATCCGGCACCGGAGGTCCGGTGCGGGTGCGGAGCACCATCAGCGTAGGGGACGTCGCCCACGAGGGCTGTCGTGGCCTGTGATCGACAGTGGCGAGGACCGCAGCGAGCGTGGAGGCGAGCGTGGCAGCGACGGTGAGCGCACCCGGACGCGTAGCCGCAGTCGGTCGCGGGACCGCGACTGACCGCGACCGCGTGCAGGAGGAGGGGTGGCGGACGACG
>SKNK01000479.1 GCA_007120565.1 Nitriliruptoraceae bacterium
ACATCACCAGGTTGGACCGGTACAGCCGCCCCGAGGTCCCGAAGTCGAGCACCTGCTCCTCGCCGTCAACCTCGATCGTTCGCTCGAACAGCAGCGCGGAGTTGCACAGCGGGCAGTAGGTGACGACCAGCGGCACCCCACCGACGGTGTCGTTGACGATCTCGTGCCAGGTGAGGATGGCCAGCGGGTAGGCGCGGACGTCGTCATCGACCTCCACGACCATCACCGGGCTGGTCGGCTCGAGCCACTCGTCGGCGTCCTCGACGGTCTCGAACACCGGGTCGTCGATCGGTGGGATCCCGTCCGGTGGCGGGCCCCCGGAGATGATCTCATCGAGCGGGATGGAGTGAGCGGGCTCGCAATCGGATCGATCCCAGTGGAACTCGCCCGGTTCGCACCCCTCCGAGGAGGCGCGGATCGGTTCGCGGGGGGTCCCGGGGGAGGACGCCACCGGCGTGGCGATGTCACCGGCGGCGTCCTCCGGGGGAGCCGATCCGGTGCCCTCGGGGGCGCACGCAACAGCGACCAGGGCGAGCAGGCTGACCAATGCGAGTGAGCGGAACATGGGTCCTCCTACGGTCGGACCGACGGACGGTGCGCGAGGGACAACACGTAGAGTCGCCCCGCTCTTCCACAAGAGGGCGTGCGCCCTGGGGCGTCGGCGCTCACGCACACGGAAGGAATACGGGGCGAACACGCTGGGTTGCTGTTGACGCCGACGTCGCCCGCGACGTCGCTTGAGCTACGAGCGGTTACGGATGGAGATGTTGGTGGAGCCCGATCGACGAACGCCCTCGCGGGTGACCGATGCGACCACCACACCCGACCGCCCCGAGCGGGACCGCTCACCGGGTGCGCGCGCTCTCGCCTGGCTGACGAGTCCTGGCTTCCGCCTCGTCGTGCTGTTCGTGATCGTGATCGCTGCCGCGATCATCGGGGTACGCGCTGACGGGCCAGGTGTGGCGAGCCTGCGTGCCACCTTCGAGGGGTTCGGTGTCGCTGGACCGTTGCTCTTCGTCGGGGTCTACGCGGTAGCCGCGACGGTGATGTTGCCGGCCGCACCCTTCACGATCGGTGCGGGGGTCCTGTTCGGCCCGGTCGTCGGTTCCGCGACAGCACTCGTTGGCGCCACCCTGGGCGCGACGGGCGCGTTCCTGCTCGGACGGCTGCTCGGTCGGGACGCGGTCGAGCGGTTCGGCGGCCGGCGTGTCGCGGCATTGGACCGCTACCTGGCTCGTCGAGGGTTCGTCTCGCTCCTGATCATCCGGCTCGTCCCGCTGTTCCCCTTCAACCTGGTCAACCTGGGCGCAGGCGTCGCGGGCATGGGGCTGCGCGACTTCATCCTCGCGACCGGTGTGGGGATCATCCCCGGCACGGTCGCCTACGCCGCGTTGGGTGGGACCATCGACGACCCCACCTCGCCAGCGTTCCTGGTTGCCGTGGCGATCTTCGTGCTGGTCACCGTGGCCGCCACCATCGCCTCACGCCGGCTCCGTCGACGGGACGAGTTGTCCGAGGTTGCGGGCTGACACACGCGTGCGGTCAGACGCGGGGACGATCGAGCAACCCGTCCACGAGACCGCCGAGCGTCGCCGCATGGACGTCCGGGGTCCCGAACGCGGAGGGGAAGTCGGCCACCCCATCGCGGTCGAGCCAGGCGGTGATCAGCCCGGCCGACCGGGCTCCGTACAGGTCCCACGGGTGGACGGCGATCATCGCGGTGGTCCGCGGCGTGGATCCGCGCCGTTCGACCTCCAGGAGGTAGGGCTCCGGGGCGGGCTTCCAGCGGCCGGCTTCGCCGACGTCACGGACGTCGTCGACCAACTCGGCGAGGCCGGATCGGTCGAGGAAGCCGCGGGTGATCTCCGCTGAGCCGTTGGTCAGCGCCACCGCCGTGATGTCAGCACGGCGCAGGTCGGCGAGGCCGGAGGCCACGTCCGGATGCGGCACCACCTCATCGAAGCCACCTAGGACGTGGGCGACCTCGGTTGCGGTCGCCGTGAGGTGCTCGCGTCGCAGCAGGACGAGCAGATGGTGCTCGGCGAGCTCGCGGAACCCTACGAAGCTGTCGGCCGCCGCTGCCGCGAAGCCGTCGCGCAGGATGCGCGTGAACCACAGCTCCAGTCGACCGTCGAGGCCGATCTCGGCCATCCGGTCGGCCACGGGCTGCAGCGAGAACAGGGTCTCGTTGACGTCGAGGAGCACGAGCTCCAACGGAGGGTCCGGCTGCTGACTGGGCGATGGTGTCGGCATGTCGTCGTCCTCTCCTCGATCGCCATGAGCGTGCACGGGATCATCGCCCGACGCACGTCCGCGATCCAGGTCGGTGATCACCGGTAGCGGCCGAGCCAACGATGGTCGATCCTGAGCTTGAGGCGCTGCATCGTGGGGTTCTCCGCCCACCAGCGCCCTCGGGTAGCCAGGGCCGTGCCGCCCCCGAGGTCGAGGATCTGCAGCGCACGTCGCTGAGGCCGGTAGGTGGGCAACGGGCGGCCTGCCTGCCGCGCGAGGAGGCTCCGCTCGAGGACCGGGCCCTGACGAACGCCGTACACACCCAGCTTGGGTAGGGGCTGTGGGGTGAAGTCGGCGCAGTCACCGACGGCGTAGACCTCGTCGTGGTCGACGTGCTGGAGGGTGTCACGGACGGGGATGCCTCGTGCGTCCCCGAGGGTCGGGAAGGGGGTGGCGGTGAGCCCGATCGCGAGCACGATCGCGTCGTGGTCGAGGCGCCCACCATCGACGACGAGGTGGTCCGGGTAGGCCCCTTGGACATCGGACCTGGTGCGCAGCACCACCCCTCGTCGCTCGAGCACACGTACGGCTCGACGCCGGGCGCCCGCGGGGAGGCCACCCCCGGGCTGTTGGCCGCGTTCGAACAGGGTCACGGCGGCGCGGCTCCCCAGTCGTGCGGCGAGCTGGCCGGCGAGCTCGAGCCCCGTCGGCCCACCGCCAACGACCGACACCCGGACGCGACGGCGAGGGTCGGTGGCGGCGATCCACCGCGAGAACGTGAAGAGCTGATCGAAGGGTTTCACGGTGGCGACGCCTGCGGCGACGTCGAGGTTGCCGGTGGCCGCGACGCTTCCGATGTTGAAGGAGACGACGTCGTAGCGCACCCGCCGTCCATCCTCGAGGGTCACCTCGCGGCGGCCGGGATCACAGCCGATGGCCTGGCCCTCGAGGTGGTGTACCCCGAACCGAGCAGCCAGCCTCCGGACGTCGATGGTCGCCGCCTCGGACGGCATCGTCCCGGTCGCCACGGCGGTGGCGAGACCGCTGTAGTGGAAGGTCGCCGGTGCGATGAGCGTGACCTGGAGGCCGGCTCGACGCAGCTTCGCTGCGCGCGTGATGACGTGCAGGTGGGTGTGTCCGGCACCGACGAGCAGGACGGTCGACTGA
>SKNK01000051.1 GCA_007120565.1 Nitriliruptoraceae bacterium
GCTTGTAGGCGGCGCCCACACCCAGCACCCGTGCACCCCGCAGGGGCAGACCGCGGGTGTTGAGCAGCCCCGCGATCCGGCTCACCACGTAGTCGGGCATGTGGACGTTGACGTCCTCGGCCAGGTCGATGAACCTCGTCGCGACGCGCAGCTCCTTGGCCCGCCACGCCAGGAACTGCGGGTCGAGGGGGATGCAGTGGCCACCGACCCCGGGGCCCGGGTAGAAGGGCTGGAACCCGAAGGGCTTGGTCGCCGCCGCATCGATCACCTCCCAGACATCGATGTCGAAGGCGTCGGCGACCTGCGCCAACTCGTTGACCATGGCGATGTTCACGGCGCGGTAGGTGTTCTCCAGCAGCTTGGTCAGCTCAGCCGCCCGCGCGGACGAGACGAGGTGGACCTTCTCGACCAGGCGCCCGTACGCGGCGGCCCCGACCTCACCGGAGACGGGGCTGACCCCGCCGACGACCTTGGGGATGTCCGCGGTGTGCAACACGTTGCCGGGGTCCACCCGCTCGGGCGAGAAGGTCACGAAGACGTCCTCGTCCAGCACCAGCCCCGCACGCTCCACCGCGGGGACGAGATGGTCCTCGGTGGTGCCGGGGTAGGTGGTCGACTCCAGCGAGATCAGCTGTCCGGGACGAGCGACCCGCGCGATGGTCTCGGCCGCGGCCTCGATGTAGCTCATGTCCGGCTGGCGGTTGCGTCCCAAGGGGGACGGGACCGCGATGAAGATCGCGTCCACCTCGCTCAGGGCGCCCTCATCGGTGGTGAACCGGGCCCCGGCGGCCAGTGCTTCGGCGAGTTCCTCGCTGGTCACGTCCTCGACGTGGCTGACCCCGGCCATGAGCTGCTCGACCTTGTCGGTCGAGACGTCGAAGCCGACCACGTTCAGGCCGCGTGCCGCCGCGGTGATGGCCAGGGGGAGCCCGACGTAGCCGAGACCGACGACGCCTGCCGTCCAGGGCTCGTCGCGGAACGTAGCGGCGCGGGGGTGCATGGATGGCCTCCGGGATGGGCTGGCTCGGTAGCGCGGACGCGGCAAGGATCCGTCGACGGATGTCGGTACGGGTGCGCACGCACGGGGATGCTACTTCGCCGACGACCACACAGGAGGGCACGACCGGACACGGCCGGGCACGGTGCCACACCAGGTGCCCGCCATCGCGCCGAACGACAGACAGGACGGGGTCAGCTCGGAGGCGTCGTCCGGCCTTCGCTGACCAGCCAATCGCTCGCCCGCATCAGCATCGACGCCATGGCCCCTCGGCTCACCGGGTCGTTGGGGACGTAGCTGAAGCCACCGGTCCCCCCGACGATCTGCAGCTGGGAGAGCTGGTTGATCGAGGGTTCATGCACCGAGGTGTTGTCGTCGGTGAAGGTGTCTCGCCCCGGCGGCAGGGGCGAGCCCTGTAGGTGTTCGAGCGTGCGTCGCAGCAGGGTGGCGGTCTCGGCCCGGGTCACCACCGCCGCCGGGTCGTAGGTGGTGGCGGTCCGGCCTCGGATGATCTCGGCGGCGGACAGACGGGCGATGGCGGACATGTGCACGTTGTCGGCATCGACGTCGGTGAAGGGGTGAGAGGTGGACGACGGCAGCGGCTGGACGTCCCCGCGGGCGGCGGCGCCATCGATCCAGCGCACCAGGAACGACGCCATCTGCTCCCGAGTGACGCCCTGAGCAGGGGCGTACCTGGTCGGGGTCACGCCACCGGTGACCTCCCACCAGGCCAGGCAGTCGATCGTCGCGGCGTGCACGGTCGCGGTGGTGTCCTCGAAGGAGTTACTCGGTACGGATCCGGGTGGGCAGGCCGCCTCCACCCCGCGTGCCGCAGGCGGCCGTGGCGCGTAGACGAACCAGGCGCTCGAGTGACCTCGCGCGGCGTGGCTCGGCGTGTTGCGGAACTGGCCGTTGATCGTCATGGAGGTCGACCCTCCACCGTCCATCGCGACCGCATTGGTGATCCCCGTGGCGGCCATGATCTGCGCGAGCTCGAACAGCGTGACCCCGCTGGAGCTGCGCGTCTCGTCGATGGTCAGCATCACCGTCGTACCGTCGGGCTTCTGCCCGATCGCGGTCCGAGCCCGCCGATCCGAGGCGTGGTTGATCCCTTCGCTGCTCATCGCCGTACCGGAACTGATCCTGCCCTCGTGGATCAGCAGCCCGGCTCCCGGCACCGCACTGCGCAGGTTGTCCCAGCCAGCCGCCACGCCGTTGAAGGGAGCGACCGTGGTCGTGACACCGATCTCCATGCCGGGCTCGATGCCCGCCAGCTTGGGGACCGCGTCCCCGTACGCCAGGAGCGCACTGGTTCCCTCGGTTGCCTCCCTCCGGATGTCGGTGGTGGGCGAACGCCGTTCACGGACGACCCCGGTGACGCGACCGGAGCTGGACAGGTCGAGGTCGTCGACCATCAGGAGCACACTGCGGGCAGGGACCTGGAAGGAGGTGCCGTAGCGGGAGTCGAACAGCAGGAGTTCGCCGTCGGTGTCGTGGGTCCGGTCACCGGAGGTTCGGACCTGCCGGTTGAGTTCGTCGATCTCGATCCCGTCGAGCCCGATCGAGGGGATGTCGAGGTGCTGATGCACCCGGATCCGGTCGGCGATGAAGCTCCCATCCTCGCGGAAGCCGGCAACGGCTCGCGCGGCCGGCAGTCCCGAGCGCAACGACGAGTCGGCAGACACCATCCGGCCACGCTCGACGTAGAGCCCGTTGGGCACCCCGGTCGGCCGGTACAGCCAGTAGCCCCCGTTGATGCCGGCGACGGCACCGCGGGACCGCTCGATCCGCGACATCGAGGTCATCGTGTCCAGACCGACCGCCGTGCCCTGGGCGAGGCGTGGCCGCAGTTCGAGGTCCGGTGCATCGGCGGGGATGATCAGCCGATCGCCGCGGACGGTCCGGCCGTTGATCCGGACCGCAAGCCGATCGACCGTGAGATCCCCCAGCACCCGATCCGAGGAGGTCGCGGTGACGGTCACCGCTTCGGCGGCGGGTACCGGGGTGAACACCGCGAGCAAGGCGAGCGCGGTGAAGCCAACGACGAGGCGCTGAGACCACCGGCCGCGCGTTGTCTGGAGCACACCGCACTGCCCCGCGAGGGAACCACCCATACCGATCCTCCGAGACCCACCTAGGGCTCTGCCACGCCGTGGCGAGAGCATCACCGGGCGGGTATCTCCACCCGGGTCCGGGCCTTCAGCGACCTGACGGCAACGGACGTCCGGACGATATCGGTGCGACCCGAGACCACCCGACAGATGCGACCACTACCGCACTCAACGCACGTCCTTGTCCCTCGGGCCGCACGTCCAACACCGCAGACTTCAGGGACGACGCCTCCGTGGTCGATACCCGCCAGCTACGACGACGTGATGCCCTCGACGTTCGGCCTCGGAAAC
>SKNK01000124.1 GCA_007120565.1 Nitriliruptoraceae bacterium
CAACGCCCTAGCGGAGCAGACCGAGCTGATCGTGGCCGCCGCCCTTGCCCACGGGACCCCGGACGTCGACGCCCTGTCTGCGGCACGGACGGCTCTGCTCCGCGCCAGACGGTTGGTCGACGAGCACGGGATGCAGGAGCTGTCGGCCAGGATCGGCTTCAGCGATGTCGTGCTCACCGCGCTTGAAGGTGATCCGGTGTCGGCCCTGGGACAGGCGCATGAGCGATTGGACGACTGGCGGGCGTTCGGCCGGGGGAACCGGTTGATCCTGGCGCTGGTTGCGACCGCCAGGATCGCGCTCTTGGCCGACCGTCCCCGCGACGCCCGACGGCTGGTCGGCGAGGCCATGCGGTTGATCGCCGAGTGCGCGTGGCCAGGACCGCTTCGCGGAGCGGCCGAGGTGCTGGCGCAGGTCTCGGCGGCGACCGATCCCGAGGCCGCGGCCACGTTGCTCGGGGCAGCAGATGCACGTCCGCCTACCCACCGGTGGCGGATGTTCACCGACCTCACCGCGACGCGTGCCATGCTCGAGGATGCCCTCGGCCAGGAGCGGTTCACCACCCGTCAGGCCGAGGGAGCGCAGCTCAACCTCGACGACGTGGTCGCCCTCGCCGGACGCGTCCTCACCGCCGACCTGGACGCGCCCCTCAAGCCGGGATGACCGCCGTCAGCTGACGCGCTCGGCCAGCCGACAACCCGAGGGCTGGCCCGGTTCGATGGGTTCCTCATCTCGGCGGGCGAGCACGGCGGGTGCGCGCGGCCTCGCGCGGTGTCCCTGGCGGCATGCGGCGAAGGTCCATCCGGGGTTCCGCCGAAGGCCCCTAGCTGGACCGAGCCGTCCGGCGCACGCTGCATGAGCGGCAGGAGCCGCACACGCGGCAGGAGCGGCACACCGATGGCGGCGAACATGCTCACGGCACAACAGGTGCAGAACCTGTTGGACGTCGATGCGTCAACCGTCTACCGCATGGCAGGGGACGGCCGGCTCCCGGCGGTACGGATCGGGAGGCAGTGGCGGTTCCCTGCGGAAGCGATCGAGTCCCTCCTGATCCCGCCTGCCACCTCCTCGGACGCGATGACCTCGACGTCAGCGGCGGCGCAGGCCTCCGACGTGAGCCCCCGCACGACACCGGACCTGCGCTCGGCAGCGAGGGTCCCCATCACGCTGGCGACCACGGTCCTGGAGGCCGTGGCGCCCGCGCTGGGGGTCACGATGGTGGTGACCGACCTGCAGGGACGCACGATCACCCCGGTCGTGAACCCCGCTCCGGCGATCGCGGCGCGGCTGGAGGAGGCGGACTTCCTCGACGCCTGCACCTCCGAATGGCGCGTCTTCGCCGAGGAGGTCAACCTCGCCCCACGACTACGCCCCGGCGGGTTCGGCTTCCTCTGCGCGCACAGCTTGGTTCGGCACGGGGTGTCGTTGGTCGCCATGGTCCTGGCCGGCGGGATCGCCCCGGAGGGAAGCACCGACCCGGACCTGTTCCACCTCGATGATCACCGGCGATCGGTGGTCCTCGAGACGCTGCCCCGCACGGCCGCCCTGCTGTCTCAACTCGTCACGGCAACTCCGACGAGCCCCACGCCGCCCGGTCCGGCGAATCCCGCGCCGGCCACGGCGACGGCTTCGGCTTCAGCCACCTGATCCACGCGACACACCAGCGAACGAGGAGCACCGCGATGCGACGTCTCTTGGTCCTCGGTGCTGGCACCGCCGGCACGATGACCGTCAACAGACTCCGGCCTCGGCTTCCCGTCGACGAGTGGGACATCACGATCGTCGACCAGTCGGAGCAACACCACTACCAGCCTGGCTACCTCTTCATCCCCTTCGGCACCTACCGACCCGAGGAGATCGTCAAGCCCCGGGAGCAGCTCATCGCTCGTGGGGTCCAGCAGATCACCGGCGTCGTCGATGAGGTCGTGACCGACGAGCACCTGGTCCGTCTCGCCGACGGCACGGAACTCGCCTACCACCAGCTCGTGATCGCGACCGGCACCCATCCCAACCCTGCCGAGACCCCGGGTCTCGGTGAGCCAGCGGCCAGGGAACACGGCGTCCACAGCTTCTACACCCTCGGCGATGCCGTGGCGCTGCGGGACGCTCTCGAGCGCTTCGACGGTGGACGGTTGGTCGTCAACCTCATCGAGCTGCCGATCAAGTGTCCGGTCGCTCCGCTGGAGTTCGCCTTCCTCGCCGAGGCTTGGCTTCGTGAACGAGGCCTGCGGGAGGACACCGAGGTGACCTACGTCACCCCGCTCGACGGTGCCTTCACCAAGCCGCTGGCAGCACGCGAACTCGGCGGGATGTTCGAGGAGCGCGATATCGAACTCGAGGCCGACTTCATGCTCGAGCAGGTCGACCTCGAACGCCAGGTGTTGATCAGCTACGACGAACGGGAGGTGCCCTTCGATCTGCTCGTCACCGTCCCCCTCAACATGGGTGCGGCGTTCGTCGGGCGCTCCGGACTCGGTGACGAACTCAACCACGTCCGGGTCGACAAGCACACCTTCCTTGCGGACGGACACGACGACATCTTCGCCCTCGGGGATGCAGCCAACCTGCCGACCTCCAAGGCCGGGTCGGTGGCGCACTTCGCGGTCGAGGTCTTCGTGGACAACTTCCTGCGCCACATCGACGGGTTGGCGATGCAGGAGAGCTTCGACGGCCACGCCAACTGCTTCATCGAGTCCGGGGACGGCAAGGCGATGCTGCTCGACTTCAACTACGACACCGAACCGCTCCTCGGCAGTTACCCGTTCCCCGAGATCGGCCCGCTGAAGTTGCTCGCCGAGAGCGAAAGCAACCACTGGGGCAAGCTCGCCTTCCGCTGGATCTACTGGCATGTCCTGCTGCCGGGGCGCCCCCTGCCCCTGTCGTCGGCGATGTCGATGGTCGGCAAGCGACGGCCACCCGCGGATGCCGCGACCGGTTCGGCCCCCACCGACGCCGATCGTCAGGAGGTCTCGCTATGACGGTCATGGACACCCACCACCTCGAGGCAGCTGGCCCATCAGACGCGGGCGGGGACGCCCAACGTCTCGATCGGATCGAAGCCCGACTCGACGCGCTGCTCAGCCACGCGGAGCGCCGCGACGCCGAACTCGAGCCGCTCCGTGACCTCGCCGCCGAGGTCGGGATGCTGTCGGGCCCGGCCATGGCGAGCGCGACCTCGCACGTCGCAGCATGGGAGGAGCGCGGCTACCTCGGCTTCGCCCGAAGCAGTGGCCGGGTCATCGACAGGATCGTGACCTCGTTCGATGAGCAGGACGTCGAGGCCCTGGGCGACAACGTCGTGCTGATGCTCGAGACCCTCCGGGATCTGACACAGCCGGAGATCCTCGAGCTGCTACGGCAGACCGCCGACTCGGTCAGCCACCTCGACACGCCTGC
>SKNK01000328.1 GCA_007120565.1 Nitriliruptoraceae bacterium
CGTCGACGTGCTGAGCCCCTCGCCGAGCCCGAAGAAGGCGATGTCGTGGTCGTTGCTCGACCCGGGCGCACGGAGGAACACTCCGAGCTTTCCCGGACCAAGCCGCATCCGCGTGACCTCGGTGAAGCCGAGTACCTCGGCATAGAAGGTCGCGTGACGCTCGGCGTCTCGGACGTAGAGCACGGCGTGGTTCAGCCGGGTGATGCCCATGACAGATCTCCGTACGCGTTGACCGTGGACGGCGCTCCTGGCGATGGTGCCAGGTCCTCGACCGGACGGCTCCGCTGACGCGCACCCCGCGGGGCGCGAGGCGAGGATCGGCGCGACATCGGAACCGCGCCGCGCACCGCCTACCGTGTCGGCCCGAAGCCACGACGAGGAGGCACGGATGGCCTGGGACCCAGCTGGCAAGGTGGCCGTGATCACCGGCGCGTCGAGCGGGATCGGGGAAGCGACCGCACGACGCCTGGCACGGCTCGGGATGACGGTGATCGCCGTCGCTCGGCGCGAGGATCGCCTCCAGGAACTCGCCGCCGCTCACCCCGGGATCGTCCCCCACACCGCCGATGTCACCTCCACCGAGGAGGTCGTCGGGTTGGCCGAGCGGGTGCGATCGGAGTTCGGCGCGTGCCACGCGTTGATCAACAACGCCGGCATCCCCGGAGGTGCCTTCCGCGGACGCGATGACATCGAGGACGCCCTCCACACGGTCGACGTCAACCTGGGTGGGACGATCCGCGGTATGGGAGCGTTCGCCGACCTCTTGGAGGCCAGTGCGCCGAGCCGGGTGATCAACGTCGCGTCGGTCGCCGGGAAACTCGGCGTCGGACCAGCGGGGTACGCCAGCTCGAAGTTCGGCACCGTCGGGTTCACCGAAGCCACCAACCTCGCGTGGGCACGCCGCGGGATCACCGTCACCCAGCTCAATCCCGGCTTCATCGAGACCGAGGGCTTCCCGCAGACCGACATCAAGCGCACACCGATCGCCCGCCTGATCGGGGTGCCCGACGACGTCGCGCGCGCGATCCATCGGACGCTGCTCGACGGTGCCCCCGAACGCACCGTTCCCGCCTTCTACCGGGTCTTCGTCGTCTTCCGTCACCTCGCCAGCCCGCTGTGGCGGGCCGCCATCTCTCGCTCGGGACGAGCTGGCGGTAGCCGCGAGTAGCCCGGACGACCGGCCCGGACGAGAAGGCCGATGGTCGGACAGGCTGCGGGCCTTCGACCCCCGACACCCGTGTCGCCTTGCTGGTTGACTGGCGCTGACCAACGATGGAAGGTGCTGCGCTGGCTCGCAACCTGTACCTCGCCTCTCTCGAACCCCGGGCTGGCCGCTCGGTGGTCACGCTCGGCGTCATGGAGCTGCTCTCGCGGCGCCTCGGCGACGTCGGCTACTTCCGTCCGGTCATCCGCAACCACAGCGAGCCCGACCCACGCACCGAGCTGATCCGGCAGAGGTTCGAGCTGACCGAAGGCCCCGACGAGCTCCATGCCTACGACGCCGGCGAGGTCGCGGCGATGCTCGCTGACGGCCGTGGCGACGAGGTCTTCAGCGGCATCCTTGAGCGCTACAAGGCCCTCGAGGAACGGCACAGCTTCGTCGTGTGCGACGGTACCGACTACACCGGCACCGCCGCCGCCCTGGAGTTCGACTTCAACGCCGAGGTAGCCAACCACCTCGGCGCCCCGGTGCTCGCCGTGGTCAACGGCAGCCAGCGGTGCGCGACCGCGGTGATCGAAGCGTTGCGACTCGCCGGAGAGTCGTTGCGCGCCGAGGGATGCACCCTGGCAGGCGCGATCGTCAACCGCATCGCGCCGGAGGACCTGGAACAGGTCCGTCAGCTGATCGGGGACGATCCCTCGACGCCCGAACCGGTGTGGACGCTTCCCGAGGTCCCGATGCTCGCCATGCCGAGCGTCAACGACCTGGTGGATGCCTTGCACTGCGACGTGGACGCTGGCGGGGCCGATCTGGATCGCGAGGTAGCCGAGGTCAAGATCGCCGCGATGACCTTGCCCCGTGTGCTCGACCACATCCACGAGGGCACCCTGCTGATCACCCCCGGCGACCGCGCTGACGTGGTGCTCGGTGCGCTGATGAGCCACCAGGCGACGAGCTTCCCGAACCTCGCGGCGATCGTCCTGACCGGCGGCTTGCCGTTGGATCCGACCGTGGAGCGACTGCTCTCCGGTCTGCCCGACCGCTCCGTCCCGATCCTGCGAACCTCCGCCGACACCTACGCGACGGCGACGGGGATCGCCGCGGTGAACGCGGTGATCCGACCCGAGAGCACCCGCAAGCTCAGTACCGCCCTTGGCCTGTTCGAGGAACACGTCGACGGCGATGCCCTGGAGGATCGGGTCGAGGTCGTCCGCCCCGAGCGCGTCACCCCGCTGATGTTCCAGTACGGCCTGATCCAACGTGCCCGCGCCGATCGGCGTCATGTCGTCCTCCCCGAGGGGACCGACGAGCGCATCCTGCGTGCGGCCGAGGTGCTGCTGAAGCGCCGGATCGTCGACCTCACCCTGCTCGGTGACGAGCAGGAGGTCCGTGGCCGGGCCGCGAGCCTCGGTCTCGATCTCGACGACATCCCCGTCATCGACCCCATCACCTCGCCGTTGCGTGAGCGGTTCGCCGCCACCTACCTCGAGGCCCGTCGCCACAAGGGGATCACCGAGGAGCTCGCGTTCGAGACCCTGGTCGACGTCAGCTACTTCGGCACGTTGATGGTGCACGAGGGCTTCGCGGACGGCATGGTGTCGGGAGCAGCCCACACCACCCAGCACACCATCCGGCCTGCCTTCGAGGTGATCCGGACCTCACCGAACACCTCCGTGGTCTCGTCGGTCTTCCTGATGTGTCTGCCCGACCGCGTACTGGTCTACGGCGACTGTGCCGTCAACCCCGAACCCGACTCCGAGGAGCTCGCCAGCATCGCGATCAGCTCGGCGGAGACCGCCGAAGCCTTCGGGATCGAAGCGCGGGTCGCGATGTTGTCCTACTCCACCGGGGAGAGCGGCAAAGGCGAGGCCGTCGAACGGGTGCGAGAAGCGACCCGCCTGGTGCGTGAACACCGTCCCAGCCTGCAGGTCGAAGGACCGATCCAGTACGACGCGGCGATCGATGCGGCCGTCGGCGAGGCGAAACTGCCCGGGTCCCAGGTCGCCGGACGGGCGACGGTGTTCATCTTCCCGGACCTCAACACCGGCAACAACACCTACAAGGCGGTGCAACGCTCCTCGGGAGCGATCGCCATCGGGCCGGTGTTGCAAGGGCTCAACAAGCCGGTCAACGACCTGTCGCGTGGCTGCACGGTGGATGACGTGGTCAACACCGTGATCATCACCGCGATCCAAGCGCAAGGCTGAGGAGCGACGACGTGCAGGTCC
>SKNK01000012.1 GCA_007120565.1 Nitriliruptoraceae bacterium
CTCAACTTCATCGGGCTCGGCATCGGTGCCTGGCTGCTGGCCAACCACTTCCGCGAGGAGTTCGAGACCAGCCTGGTCATCGCCACGCCGAGGATCGCCGAGTCCGGTCGCCTCCCGTCACTCAACCCGCTGCTCGAGGGGCTCGGGGTCAGCGTGCCGTCGGGGTCCGACCTGCACAGCTTCGTGATCATCGCGGCGCTACTCGGTGTCGGCTACTACATCCTCGTCTGGCGCACCCAACTCGGCTACGACCTGCGCGCCTTCGGCGCCAACCCCGGCGCCGCCGAAGCCAGCGGCGTCAACCTCAAGCGCATGACCGTCATCACCATGCTGCTCTCCGGAGCGTTCGCCGGCCTGGTGGTGATGGGTCCCGTACTCGGGTTCTTCCACCGGTACACCACCGACATCCCGATCGAACTCGGGTTCACCGGGATCGCCGTCGCACTCGTTGGCCGCAACCGGCCGTTCCAGATGGCGTTGGCTGCTCTGCTCTTCGGCTTCCTGAACCGCTCGGCGCAGATCCTGGACTTCCGGGGCATCCCCAAGGAGATCGAGACCATCATCGGCGGTGTCATCATCCTCACGGTCGTGATCGCCAACGAACTGGCACGGCGCGCCATCCAGGCCCAGGAGGTCCGCGATGCCGCTGCGCGAACCAACGACGACGCTGAGGAGGTGCCGGCATGACCGCTCCTGAGCAGACGCCAACCCCTTCCGAAAGCGAACCACGGCGCAGGTTCACGGCCCCCTCCCTGAGCAAGCGTGTTCGCCGCGGGCTGCTCCTCTCGGCACTGGGGCTCGGGCTCCTGTCGCTCGTCACGACGTGGACCGGCGCCGCTGAGCTGACCTCCGCCGGGACCTTCAGCGCCGCCCTGCGACTGGCCGTGCCGCTGCTGCTCGCCGGGATGGGCGGGATCTTCGCTGAACGTACGGGCATCATCAACATCGGTCTCGAGGGCATGATGATCCTCGGTACCTGGTTCGGTGCCTTTGGAGCCCTGACCTACGGACCGTGGTGGGGCGCGGTGCTCGGCATCGTCGGTGGCGCGATCGGCGGCCTGGTTCACGCCATCGCGACCGTGACCTTCGGTATCGACCAGATCGTCTCCGGTGTGGCCATCAACATCCTCGCGGCCGGTGTCGCCCGCTTCCTGTCAGTGATCCACTTCGCGCCGATCGGCGGTGGGGCGAACCAGTCACCGCGCATCCCCGGAGGCATCCCCCGCTTGACCGCCCCGGTGTTGTCGGGCGGCGAGGTGTTCGGCGTGGAGACGCCGAACCTGTTCGGTTCCCTCGCCGGAACCAACATCCCCCTGATCTCCGAGATCGGTGCGATCGGGCTCGCGTTCACCCGGAACGTCTCTGCCCTCACCGTCATCGCTCTGCTGCTGGTCCCCACCTTCTGGTTCATCCTGTGGCGGACCTCGTTCGGGCTGCGCCTCCGATCCGTCGGCGAGCACCCCGTCGGCGCCGAGTCACTGGGGGTCAACGTCTACCTGATGAAGTACATCGGCGTGACCGTCTCGGGCGCCCTTGCCGGGCTCGGCGGCTCGATCCTGGCCATCGAGGCCGCACAGATCTACCGCGAGGGGCAGACGGGCGGTCGTGGCTTCATCGCCCTGGCGGCGATGATCTTCGGCAACTGGCGCCCCAGCGGGGTCCTGATGGGTGCGAGCCTGTTCGGGTACGCCAACGCCCTCGAGTTGCGCCCAGGCGAGTCCGTCCACAGCTTGCTCCTCTTCGTCGCCATCGTGTTGGTCATCTACGGCATCACCCGCTACGTCCAGACGCGGGCGATCACGTCGCTGTCGATGGTGGCGCTGGCCGCGATCGTCGGCTGGGCGTACTACGTCACCGACAGCGTCCCGTCCCAGTTCGTCAGCTTCACGCCGCACCTGACCACGCTGGTCGTCCTGGCCTTCTTCTCCCAGCGTCTGCGACCGCCCGCAGCCATCAACCAGCCCTACCGCAAGGGTCAGCACGCCTGACCGAGGAGTCCACGCGTTGGCAGCACCACCCACGGCCGCAGCAGCGCTCGGGTTCGACCCGAACGGCGCGGACTTCATCGGCGACCCCTACCCCGTGTACGCGCGACTGCGGGACCAGCCCGGGCTCGTGCACTACGAGCACAACGGCTGGTGGTTGGCGTCGCGGCACGCCGACGTGGACGCGATGCTGCGCAGTCGCCAGCTCGGGCGCGTCTTCGTGCCGAAACAGCCCTACGAGCGGTTCGCGCCGTGGAACCTGGTCAACGAGCATGCGATGCTCGAGATGGAACCCCCCGACCACACGCGGCTGCGCAGGCTCGTCTCCCATGCCTTCACCCCGCGCCGGGTCGAGCAGCTGCGCGACCGGGTACGCGCCATCGCCGATGAGCTCGTCGATGGTCTGGTCGAAGCTGGTGGCGGCGACCTCCTAGCCGATCTCGCCGAACCCCTCCCGGTCGCGGTCATCTCCGAGCTGCTCGGGATCGAGGGCGAGGAGCGTGACCTGCTGCGTCCATGGTCGAACGCCATCGTGGCCCTGTACGAGCCCGAAGCCGACGCCAGCGTCGAGGAGGCGGCGATCACGGCCGCGCGCGAGTTCACCGACTACCTCGATGTGTTGATCGACCGTCGTCGCGAGGCGCCGGGAGAGGACCTACTGAGCGCGCTGGTCCAGCTACAGGTCGAAGGCGATCGGCTGACCCGCAACGAACTGGTCGCGACGGCCGTGCTCCTGCTGAACGCCGGGCACGAAGCCTCCGTGAACGTGATGGGCAACGGCACGGTCGCCATGCTGCAGCAGGGCCAGTGGGAACGACTCGTCGGCGACCCGGGCCTGGCCCCGACCGCGGTCGAAGAGGCCATACGGTTCGACATGCCGCTGTCGGTGTTCACGCGCACCGTCATGGAGGACGTGACGATCGGCGAGCACGAACTCCGCGAGGGCCAGGTCGTCGGGCTGCTGCTCGCCGCGGCCAACCGCGATCCGGCCGTGTTCGACGCTGCCGACCAGATGGACATCGGGCGTTCGCCCAACCCCCACGTCGGGTTCGGGGCGGGGATCCACTTCTGCCTCGGCGCGGCCCTGGCCCGCGTCGAGCTCCAAGAGGCCTTCACGACGCTCGCGACGCGCGTCCCCAGCCTCGCCCTCGTGACCGATCCGCCCCGCCGCGCCTCGTTCCAGTTCCGCGGCTACACGGCGGTGCCGATCACCACCGGGGACGGCTGACCTTCGTCTCGACGCTCACCCCTCGATGAGGCCCAACGCCTCTAGTAGGTAGCCGTGGTCTCACTCAGTGTGGGTGCTATCGGCAGGTCGGCCCTCAAGGCGGGAACCTCCGATGGGAGCTGTTGATGTAGGCAGATCGATGGGCATCCACGCACCGCGGCATCGCCCCTTCCA
>SKNK01000266.1 GCA_007120565.1 Nitriliruptoraceae bacterium
AGACACGATCCGGGCCACGCTCGAGCAGCTCACCCGGGCGGGCGAACCCACCGTCGGGACCGTCAGACGGAGGAGCCTCCGCCTCGGAGGTCGCGTCACCTGACGGGGCGCGGTTCTCGGAGGCCGTGCTGTCCCCCGGCCGCTCCGGCTCACCGGCTTGCCCAGCTGCGGCGACCTGGCCGGGTCCGGGCGACACCCCAACGCTCGCTGCGGTCCGCCACGCGGTATCGGCGAGGACCTCAGCTTCCTCGCGGAGCTTGCCCGCCCGTTCCTCGAGCAGCAGGGGGTCCACCAGGGCCAAGGCCCCGCCGGACGGGAGGAAGTCGACCAGCAGTGCCGGACGGTCGGTCAGCAGCGTCGCGAGCGACTCCACCCCCTCGAAGCTCTGGCCTTCGGCCAGCCGGTCGAGTTCGGTGGCCAGATGCGGGAACCGTGAGACCGCGGCACGCGCCCGAGCACGCAGGTCCTCATCCAGGACCAGCTCACGGGCGGCGTCGACGATGACCTCGTCGACCGCTCCCGTCGATCGCTGGTCCCCGACGGAGAAGCCACGCAACGACTCCACGTCGTCGCCCCAGAACTCGACCCGGACGGCGTGGTCGGCATCGGTCGGGAACACGTCGACGATCCCCCCACGGACGGCGAACTCCCCACGGGACTCGACCTGCGACACGCGGCTGTAGCCCAGCGCGGCGACACCTTCGATCAGCGGGTCGAACCCCTCCCAGGCCGAGGAGAGGACGATGGGTCGCTGCCGGCCCAGACGGGGGTCCATCGGCTGCAGAGCAGCCCGGACCGGTGCCACGACCGCCAGCAGTGGCTCGTCATGCTCCTCGGGATGCAGGAGCTGGTCGAGCACCGCCAACCGCCGCCCCACCGTGCGCGGCTGTGGGGAGAGGCGCTCGTGGGGCAGGGTCTCCCATGCCGGGAACAGCCCCACGCGACCCTCGCCGAGGTACGCGGACAGCCCGTCGGCGACCGACTCGGCGTCCGAGGTCCGAGGGACGAGGACGAGCAGCGGCGCGGCACGTTCCGCCAACAGGCTCAGCACGTACGGGCGCACGGGTGGCGCGCAGACGACCTCGTCGCTGTAGAGCTCGTCGCCCCAGCGATCCCGCCCGCGCCGCAGCGCAGACGCCAGTGACCCCACGGCGACGCCAGGGTCGAGCACGTCGTCGACCGAGCGCGGAGCTGCGCCGGACGTCGCGGGCTCGGTCACCGTGGTTTCGGACGCTTGCGACCAGCGACCGCCATCGGGTCGATGCCTTTGGGTACCGGAGCGCCGGGGTCGAGGGGCTTGAGCTTACGCTCGAGCTTGGGAACCTCGCCCTTCTTGAGCTGGCGTGGCAGCTTGGTCACCGTCGGTTGCAGCTTCTTGAGCGGCACCTGCCCCTCGCCGTTGCCGACGATCAGCGTGGTGATCGTGATGTCGCCGGTCACCCGCTTGTGCCGCTTGCGTTCCTTGGCGATGAGCCCCTTGACCCGCTGACCGGAACCTTCACCGACGAGCACGACGCCGCATCGCCCGATGACACGATGGACCATGTCCTGCTTGGCGTTGACCGCGACGGCAGGGGTGACGAAGAACTGGCCACGCATGATGTTGAGGACGGCAGCGGCAGCCCCCGGTTGCCCCTCGATCGATGCGTACTGGGCCTTCTGCACCCGCCGGTTGAAGACGATGAGCGCACCGAGCACCCCGAACATGATCCCGAACACCGGCATCAGCCAGATGGTGAGCGGCATGATCATGGCCAGGCCGACACCCAGCAGGATCCCGACGGCGGCACCGAGCAGGAGCAGCGGGATGGCCTTGGTGTCGTGCTGGCGTAGCTGCTTGAACGCCTCACGGATCTGGCGCATCCGTTCCTTCACGATGGTCCTCCTGGGATGGCACCGATGGTCGCTCACCGGTGAGGTGCGGATCAGCCGGCGGCGTGGAAGCGGTTCTGCGTCGGTTCGAGCCCCTCGGAGACCAGCGAACCGATCGCCTCACCCACCGTGTCGAGGGTCGGGTCGATGGTTGCACGTTCGTCGGGCGTGAACCTGCGGAGTACGTAGTCCCGCGCCGCCATGCAGCCGGGAGGGCGTCCAACGCCGATCCGCACCCGAAGGTAGTCGGGGGTACCGAGCGCCCGGTCGATGTCCTTCAAACCGTTGTGGCCGGCGTTGCCGCCACCGCGCTTGACCTTCAGCGCGCCGACCGCCACATCCAGGTCGTCGTGGCACACGATCACGCGCTCCGGAGGAACCTTGAACCAGTTGGCGGTGGCCTGAACCGGCGCACCAGACCGGTTCATGTACGACGTTGGGACCGTCACGACCACCTTCTGGTCGCCGAGCCGGAGCTCGGCGACCTCCGAGCGGGTGCGCTTGTTGCGGGCGAGTTCGGCGTGCTCGCGACGGACCAACGCCCGAACCGCATCGGCTCCGACGTTGTGACGCGTGCCGCCATACTCACCTTCGGGGTTGCCGAGGCCGACGACGAGCCAGCGGTCGTCGGCCACGGGTCACCCTTCCCTACTCACGGGGCCAGGCTCAGCCCTCGTCCTCGTCGGTGTCATCGTCGCCCTCGGCGGCTTCGCCGTCGGCGTCGTCGACCTCACCGATGACCTCCGGCTCGTCCTCTTCGATGCCTGCGGACTCCTCGAGGGCCTCGAGCTCGGCCTCGGAGATCGGGGCGTTGATCGTGACGACGGTGCGCTCCACTTCGATGTCGAACTCGGCGCCTGCCGGCAACTCGGAGCTGAGGTCCTCGACCCGCAGCACGTCGCCGATGGCCATCCCTTCCAGGGACAGATCGAAGGAGTTGGGCGTATCGAGGGGCTTGACCATGATCGGCACGGTGTAGAGGATCTGGTTGACCACGCCGTTGTCGTCCTCGGTCTCCTCCTCGTCGATGAGGTGAACCGGGACCTCGACGGAGATCGGCACGTCCTTGTCGACCGTCAAGAGGTCCACATGGATGTAGTCCCCACGCACCGGGTGGCTCTGCAGATCACGAGCCACAGCGAGGTGGGTGTCCCCAGCAACCTCGAGGCGGATCAGCACGTTGCGTCCGGCGTCGGTGTGGAGGGTGTGGTACAGCTCCAGCGCGTCGACGCTGACCGGGGTCGGGTCGATGGCGTAGCCGTACACGATGGCGGGAACGCGACCCTCGCGGCGTAGACGGCTCGCCGCCCCCTTGCCGGTCGCTTCACGTGCTTCGATGGTCAGAGGTACCTGTTTGGTGGCCATGGGCCGAACTCCTGGAACGAAGGTCCCCGTCGCGGGTCGGTCGCCCAAGCGGCGGCGAGGTGTCACGCGGGGTCGTGGGTGACCGTGGTCCTGACGGCGAGGCCGCGTCGAGAACGACGGTGTCGAGTCGTTCCCGAAG
>SKNK01000441.1 GCA_007120565.1 Nitriliruptoraceae bacterium
AGGAGGTCTACCTCCACATCGTCGGCGATCGGGCGATGGACGTACAGCGGACGGAGCGATGAGCGCGTTGCGCGCCGCGTTCCGGTTCCAGCTGGCCACCTCGAAGCGGGAGTACGGACAGCTGATGCCGCTGTTCACCACCCCGTTGATGACGATCATCTTCCTCGCCATCGCTCAGCAGGCAGGTCGCGAGGACCTCTCGGGCCACGCGGTGCTCGCTCCCGCACTGATCGCGCTGTGGGGCACCTCGCTGATGGTGGCCGGCGAGATCATCGACAACGAACGGTGGTCGGGAACCCTCGAGGGCGTGATCGCCACACCGACCCCCCTGGGTGTCGTCGTCCTGGGGCGCGTGTTGGCGGTGATGGTGGTCGGCTGCCTCGGCTTCGTCGAGTCGTGGCTGGTGGCAGCCGGGCTCTTCGGGGTGATCGTGGCGATCCCCCACCCGGGATGGTTCGTCGCGACCCTGGCCGTCACCGTGTTCGCGATGGCGGGCACGGCGACCATCATGGCGGCGGTGTTCGTCCTCGCACGGTCAGCTCGAACCTTCCAGAACACGCTGTCGTACCCGATCTACGTACTGGGTGGCGTGCTCGTCCCCGTCGCGATGCTGCCCGGTTGGGTGCAGCCGCTGAGTTGGCTGGTCTTCCTGTCGTGGGCGTCGGACCTGTTCCGCGACACCTTGACCGCCGCACCAATCGAGGCACCCCTGCTGCGCCTGGCCGTGGTCGCCGCCCTCGGAGCGGTGGGATTCGCCGTGGGTCACTGGATGCTGCGTCGGATCCTAGCGAAGGTCCGTGAGTCCGGCAGTCTGGCCCACGTATGAACACGCTGGTACGCACGCTCCGGACCATGCGGCACAGCGCGGCCAGTGGCTTCGCCGACTTCGCCAGGATGTTCACCTGGCGTACGTGGACCACGGCGTGGCTCGGCCGGGTGATCACCCAGGTGCTGTTCTTCGCGCTCATCGGGCTGCTGCTTGGCGATGCGGACGCGGTGCGGTTCCTGCTCATCGGCAACGCGGTGATGATCGCCGCGAGCGAGTCGCTGATGACCGTCGCGTCGACCACCTGGGAGCGACGCGCGGGCACGCTTCCCCTGCTGGTCGCGTCGCCGACCAGCCCGCTGGTCGTGTTCATCGGGCGCAGCGTGCAGTGGCTTCCGAGCGGCACCAGCAGCGCGACGGTGGCCTTCTTCGTGGTCGCGGGGGTCTTCGGCATCGACCTGCCGTGGCCGCAGGCGCTGCTCGTCCCGGCCCTGATCGCGGTCGTGGCGGTGTCGGCGTACCTGTTCGGCTCGTTCTTGGGCGCGCTCGTGCTCCGAGCGATGGATGCCCGCAACCTGGTCAGCAACATCGCGATCTGGTCGATGATGGCGATCTGCGGGGTCAACGTGCCGACCGACTTCTGGCCACGTGGCATCCAGGCCGTGGCCAGCTTCCTCCCGGTTACCCACGGCTTGCAGGCGGTCCGCGACCTGCTGGACGGTGCTGGAACGACTGTGGTGCTCCAAGGCGTCGGTCTGGAACTGCTCGTCGGTGCGGGGTGGCTGGTGCTCGCCCTGCTCTCGATCCAGCGGCTCATCGACCACGGACGCCGCACCGGCACGATCGAGTACGCGTCGTGACCGGCCACTCCCATCGGCCGCCTTCGGCGTGGTCCTCGGGTCGCGCCAGAGCGGCAACAGATCGATCAGGCGGCACGTCTACGATGCAGCCCCACGACGAGGAGTTGACCGTGAGCGTGGATCTATCGCCCATCGACCGCTGCCTCGATCGTTGGCACCGGTACGTCGCGTCGCCATCGCCCGACGGGCTCGATGCGCTGTTGCACGACGAGATCGTCTTCAGCTCGCCCATCGTCTTCACCCCGCAACACGGCAAGGAACGCACCACCCTCTACCTCGCGGCAGCAGCCCACGTGTTCGCCGGAGAGGGTCGCGGGTTCCGCTACGTCCGAGAGCTCCGCCAAGGTCACGACGCCGCACTGGAGTTCGAGACCGAGATCGACGGTGCCTACGTCAACGGCGTGGACCTGATCACCTGCGATGACGACGGGCTCATCATCGACTTCAAGGTGATGGTCCGGCCACTGCAGGGGATCGAGGCCGCGCACCGAGCGATGCAGGCCCTCCTGGAAGGATCGGTGTGACCGCGCTCACGTCAACCGGAAGCTGAACTGGCGACCCACCTTCTGGTAGCCGATGCGGTCGGCGACGATCCGCGACGCGTCGTTCCACGCAGCCGCTCGCCACTGTGGATGTCTCCCCCGGTCCAGAACGCGCCGCGTCGCTGCTGCCCCCAACGCTGACCCCACTCCACTCCCCCGCGCCTCCGGAGAGACCACCACGCCAAGGTGGCCGATGTCGCTCGGCCAGTCGCGGTGACCGGCGGCACCGAGCACCTGCCCGTCACGACGCAGCACGAGGACGTCTTCCATCTCGTGGACCGAGCTCTCCTCGAGATCCTCGACGGGCAGGCGGTCCAACCAGTCCCTGATCGACTTCACGGAGACCTCCTCGATCTCGCCACCTACCTCGAGTACGGCTACCTCGCCGTCTTCCGGCAGGTAGAAGAGCTCACCAGGCCCCAGGGTGCGGGCGGGCTGCAGGGCACGGTCGACCTGGGCAGGGTCGCTGGGATCGTCCAACGCTCGCAGGACGTCGAGTGCTGCAGCATCGGCCTCGCCCGCCTCGATCACGAAGGCATCGCCCAGCCGGATGACGCCGGTCCAGCCGGGTCGCGCGATGCCACGCGAGCCGCGGACCACGGTCACCGTCCCCGGCTGCAAGGCCGCCGAGTCTCCGGCCAGGGTCCGCCACAGCTGCCTCGCGATCGATGGGACCGTCACGTGCCGACCTCGGGGTCAGTGGAAGGGCAGGTACTCCTCGAGCTCCCAGTCGGTGACGTGCTTGGAGAAGCGTTCCCATTCCGCACGCTTGATGATGAGGTGGTGCTCGACGAGCTCGGGACCGATGGCCTCGATCAGTTCGGTGTCGGCCTCCAGCACGTCCAGCGCATCGCGCAACGTGGCTGGGCAGGTGCGGGTCGCGTCGGTCTCCGTCAGGCAGTTCTTCGTCTCCGCCGGCTGGAGCTCCATCTGCTCGACGACGCCCAGACGGGCCGCCTGCAGCACCGCCGCTGCCGCGGTGTAGATGTTGGTTGCTCCGTCAGCCATGCGGTGCTCGAGACGAAGTGCGCTCCCCCGCTCTGGACTGACCCGGACGGTGACGCCTCGGTGGTCGTAACCCCAGTTGGCCCAGTAGCCGGTCAGGGTTCCCGGCCCGAGCCGCTTGTAGGCGTTGACCGTGGGCGCCAGCAGCCCCGTCAGCCCCTCGTGGTGTTCGAGCATCCCGGCGATCATCTGGCG
>SKNK01000062.1 GCA_007120565.1 Nitriliruptoraceae bacterium
CGAGCTCGTCCGCCGTGACGGCCGCCGGACCGCGATCGCCAACGTCGCGGTGGATGGCGCGACGATCGCGGAGGTGATCGACCACCAGCTCGAAGCTGTCCGTGATGCGGAGGTGATCATCGTTGGTGTCGGGGTCAACGATGCGATCCGGCGCCGTCGACCTTCGTACATCGAGGACGGGATGCGCGCCCTGCTCCAGGGAGTCCGTGATCGAGCCGCGGTTGGCGCCGACGTGATCGTGATCACCGCTCCCGACCTATCGGTGGCGCCAGGGCTACCGAAGGTGCTCTGCCCACCGCTCGGGGTGTTGTGCCGCGCGGCCGCGCGGGTGCAGGAGCGGGTCGCCCAGGAGTTCGGTGCGTCGGTGATCGCGCTACCCCGGGAGGCCCTGCCGCCCGAGGTGTTCGGTCAGGACGGGTTCCATCCGGGGGAGATCGGACACGCCCGGCTCGCCGGGGGGGTGCTGAGACGTCTCGATCGGGCCCGCAGCGGTACCGCGTCGCGTTGACCGCCGTCGAGGTCACGGCCGTGACGGGCCGTGTGGTGACTACGCTCGGGAGCCACCTCCCCGCGACCCTTCGAGATGCCTCGTGAACGATGCTGCCCGGCTGGACCTGTCCGCGGAAGAACGTCAGCTCCTCGGCGGATTCGTCACGGACACCGACGGCGAGGTGTTCGCCCTCACCGACCTGCCTGAGGTCGTCAAGGGGGCGATGTTCGCTCGATACTCGCGCTACGGCGGCTCGCTCAAACGACTGTTCGTCGATGAGTTCGCGGACGACCTTGCCACCGAGGACCCCGCTGCGCGAGCAGCCCAGCTCTACGACCGGATCTTCTCCGAGTACGGGGACGACTCGGTCGCGCAGCTCGGCGGTGCCCACGTGGCGCTGGAGAACGTCTCCAACCTGGCGACCAAGCGGATCGAGTGGGGGCGTCTGGCCGCCTACCTCGAACAGTCCACCCGCTACATCCCGTACGACACGAAACCGGACGGTCGGTACCGCTACCACCGCGACGCGGACATCATGGCGGGTCCCCACGCCGAGGCGTACGTCAGGGAACTCGACGCGATCTTCGACACCTACGCGGGGTTGGTCCCCGAGGTGCTCACCTGGGTCCGTGAGCGGTGGCCAAAGGACGAAGCCACCTCCAAGTTCGTCTACAACAATGCCACCAAGGCCAAGGCCCTCGACCTGATCCGCGGCCTGCTCCCTGCAGCGACCACGTCGAACGTCGGGATGTTCGCCTCGGGACAGTCCTACGAGGGCCTGCTGCTGCGGCTCCGTAGCGACCCCTTGGCCGAGTCGCAGGAGCTCGCCCAACGGCTCCTCGCCGAGTTGCGCAAGGTCATCCCCTCCTTCCTGACCCGCGTGGACCGGCCCGAGCGCGGTGGCGCCTGGTCGGACTACCTCGCCAGGACCCGTGACGAGACCCGCGCCCTGGCCGACGAACTGGTGCCGCAGGATCCGGTGCAGCCAGCGGACCTGGTCACCCTGGTCGACCACGCGCCGAAGGACCCCATCGATGCCGAGGTAGCGCTGGTCACGGCGGCCCTGTACCCGCACGTCACGATCTCGGAGACCCAGCTGCAGGCGGAGGTCAGCACGTGGCCGGCGGAGCAGCGCGCCGAGGTGCTGCGTGCGTACATCGGCGACCGCGCCAACCGGCGGCACAAGCCCGGGCGCGGGTTCGAGCGGGTCTGGTACCGGTTCGACGTCCTCGGCGACTACGGCGGCTTCCGGGACCTGCAGCGGCACCGCATGCTCACGATCGAGTGGCAGGACCTCACGACCCGCCATGGCTACGAGACCCCGCCAGAGTTGGAGCAAGCCGGGGTCGCTGAACGTTGGCATGAGGCGCTGGAGCGCTCGGCAGCCCTCTACGAGCGGTTGCTGCCAGATCACCCGTCCCAGGCCCAGTACGCGGTGTGTTTCGCTTACCGGGTCCGGTACGTGATGCAGATGAACGCGCGTGCCGCGATGCAGATGCTGGAGTTGCGTTCCTCGCCGCAGGGCCACCCGCAGTACCGCAAGGTGGTCCAGGAGATGCACCGACTGATCCGCGACGACGCTGGCCACACCGCGGTCGCCGAGGCGATGAGCCACGTCGACCACGGAGAGAACGAACTCGAGCGGCTCGAATCTGAACGCGCCGCGGAACGTCGTCGCGAGCAGCGCGCTGCGGTGGCCGGAACCGCCGGCAGAGCCGATACCACGGCGCCGTCGGGCGCGGAAGGGCAGCCATGAACGCGCGGGTGCGATCGGTGCTGCTCGGGCTCGGGCTGGGAGTCGCCCCCATCCTGCTCCTCGACCTTGCGTCAACCCTGCGCGGCAGCGTCGTCACCGACCCGGGTGGAACCAGCTTCTGGTGGGTGGTGGCCTGCTACGCGGGCACCGGGGTGCTCAGCGCGTTCGGGTTGATGACGGGTGCCCGCGACCGGCTGCTGGCCGCGGTGGCCATCACGGTCCTACTGATCGGCGTGGTGCCGTGGATCCCGGTCACCGGCCTCGGCTGGGTCACCAACATCCCGCTCGTGCCCTTCGGCAGCGGCGGGTTCGACGCCATCGGGGTCGGGTTCGCGCTCGTCGGGGCGTACGCCTACGTCCTGGTTCGTGGTAGCCGGACCTGACAGCTTGAGCCCGTAGGTGGCTCGGGCCCTACGGCGCGGCCACGCTCACTCGGCGACGACGGTGACCCTATCGATCACCGTCGGAGCGAACGGGGTGCCGTCCCCGCGGACGAACTCGACCGCGATGGTGCGTTCGCCGGGGGTGACCGGGACATCGAAGTCGACCCGTGAGCACGGCTCGGCGACGCTGCAGTCGTCCCACGCCACGTCGATCCGGTCCCCGTCGACGAAGACCGCGAGCGAACCGGCTTCCTCGGGGTCGAGGGTCAGATCCTGGAGGTCGGAGACGACCGGGCCGATACTGCCACCGGTGACCTCGACCTCGACCCGGATCTCGCCGGCCTCGACGGTCTGGCCATCCTGAGGCGTGAGGACCGCTACCTCGCTGTCGTCGCGCAGGGGAAGCATGTCGTGCGGGGGGTGCAGGGCGATCGTGAGAGTCTGGTAGAGGAAGAAGATGCTCACCGCCGCCAGCGTGGCCGCCCCCAAGGTCAGTGGTGAGGATGGGGTCAGGTCGAGCGGTGTCAAGGCCGCGAGCAGCAGCGTGAGGATCGCGACGACACCAAGCGGGATCCCCCAACCGATCGCATCGGACAGCCAGGTGTGCGCGAGCGGGCCCAGCGAGGCCAGGATGGCCGACCCTGCCAGGGGGACGACCAGGTCGGCGGGTTCGTGCATCGGGAGACGGCCCGCGACGGCCAGCCCCACGCAGATGGTCAGGGCGACGGCAGCAACC
>SKNK01000056.1 GCA_007120565.1 Nitriliruptoraceae bacterium
GCCGATCGGCAGGAGGCCTTGGTCACCGGCCTGCTCGATCTGTCCCGGATCCAGCGCGGCCGGTTGGAGATCACGCCAGGGGAGGTCGATCTCATCGGCGTGGTCGACAGCATCTGCGAGGCGTTGGAGGACGAAGACATCCGCGTCGAGGTCCCGTCGCTGATCGCTCAAGCCGATCCGCTTCGCCTCGAGCAGGTCCTGCTCAACCTGGTGGTCAACGCGCTGCGCTACGGCGATCCTCCGGTCACGATCCAAGCGGTCGAGTCGGACTCAGAGGTCGTCATCACCGTCCGCGACGAAGGGCCAGGGGTCGCGACGGAGTTCGAGTCCGCCATGTTCGAGGCGTTCCACCAGCAGAGCACCGGCGATCGGCGTGACGCGGAAGGGCTCGGACTCGGTCTGTTCCTCTCGCGCGAACTCATGCATGCGATGGGTGGCTCGATCGCCTATCGCCGCGAAGACGATCGATCGACCTGCTTCGATCTCTTCCTACCGCTGGCACGTGTGGCGCAACAGGACGTCGGCGTGAAGGCAACTCGCTCCGCCTGACAGGTCGGCGCGGCTGACCTACGACCACCGTCGTTTGCTCTCGCAAGCAGTGCGCCATACGTTGGTGTCAGACCACTGATGAGCCCACACGGCAACACGTCGCTACGCGCCCCGATGTCTCGCGGGCGGAGGCGACGCTTGCACGCTCACCAGGTGCTGCCTGGGCCTCGTGGCTACCTCGCTCCCTCACCCCGGAGGAATCCGTCTTGTCCAAGTTGCGCGCCCGGGGTCTGACCAAGGTCTTCGGTTCCCATCCGAAACGTGGCCTCGAGTTGATGCACGAGGGCCTCTCCCGCGCAGAGATCCTCGAGCGCACGGGGCAGCTCTTGGCGGTCGCCGACGTGGATCTCGACATCGAGGAGGGAGAGCTGTTCGTGATCATGGGACTGTCCGGTTCCGGCAAGTCGACGGTGATCCGCCTGCTCAACCGCCTGATCGAGCCCACGGATGGCACCGTCGAACTCGACGGCGAGCACATCGACCGACTCAGCCCCTCGGAACTGCGCGCTGTCCGACAGAAGAAGCTGTCGATGGTGTTCCAGCACTTCGCCCTGTTCCCCCACCGCACCGTCGGGGAGAACGCCGCCTACGGGCTGAAGGTGCAGGGGGTCGACGAGGAGGAGCGGCGGGAACGCGCCGTGAAGGCGCTCGACACCGTGGGACTCGGCGATCGCGTCGATGCCTACCCCCACGAACTCTCGGGCGGCATGCAGCAGCGTGTCGGGCTCGCCCGTGGGCTGGCCACCGAAGCCGACATCCTCCTGATGGACGAGCCCTTCAGCGCGCTCGATCCCCTGATCCGGCGGGACATGCAGGACCTGTTGGCCGAACTGCAGTCCGATCTCAACCGCACCATCGTGTTCATCACCCACGACCTCAACGAGGCGATGCGCCTCGGTGACCGGATCTGCGTGCTGAAAGATGGTCGTGTGGTGCAGGTGGGAACCGGCCCGGAGATCATCGACAACCCGGCCAACGAGTACGTCGCCGACTTCGTCTCCGACGTCGATCGCTCCCGGGTGCTCACCGCCATGCAGGCGATGCGGGCACCTCGGCGAACCTTCAAGGCGAGCGACTCGCCCCGCGAGGTGCTGGAGTACCTCGACGAGCAGGAGTTCAACGGGGTCTACGTCGTCGATCAGGACGATCGCATCCTCGGGGTCGCACGTGACGACCGGATCGCGGCCGGGCTCCGAGAAGGGGCGACCACGATCGAGGATCTCCTGCTCCAGGACTTCGCGAGCGCCAGCCACGACACACCGCTGTCTGATCTGGCGGGGCTGGCTGCCCACCACACCGTCCCGATCGCGGTGATCGATGACACCGGACGCCTCTACGGCGTCGTGCCACGGGCCCGTCTGCTCGCCGCCCTGTCCAACCAGGAGGCCGAGGTCGATGCGTAACTCCATGCTTGCCCAGACCTTCGACATCGACCTCCAGGTCGGCGACTCCGTCGAGTCGTTCGTCAACTGGCTGACGTCCACCTTCGGCTGGTTCTTCGGAGGTGTCCGGTCGGCCGTCGGTGCCGTCGTCGACCTCACCGAGTGGGCGTTGACGGGCCCCTCTCCGTTGATCATGACCCTCGTGTTCACCCTCATCGCCTTCGTCGCGACGAGGTCGTGGGGCTTGCCGCTGTTCACCGCAGTGGCGTTCCTCCTGATCGATGGCATGGGCCGGTATCCCGAGGCCATGCAGACCCTCGCGCTGGTGCTGGTCGCGACCGTGCTCGCCGTACTCATCGGCATCCCGTTGGGGATCGTGGCGGCGCGAAGTGGGAAGTTCAGTATGGCGATCAAGCCGGTGCTGGACTTCATGCAGACGATGCCATCGTTCGTCTACCTGCTCCTCGCCGTCGTCTTCTTCCGCATCGGGCGGGTCCCCGGCGTGATGTCGGCGTTGATCTTCGCCATGCCGCCGGCGGTCCGTCTCACGGAGTTGGGCATCCGTCAGGTCGACAAGGAGGTCGTCGAAGCCGCGGAAGCGTTCGGTGCCCGTCCACGCGAGGTGCTCACCGGTGTCCAGCTTCCGCTCGCCCGGGCCTCGATCATGGCCGGCGTGAACCAGGTCATCATGCTCTCGTTGTCGATGGTGGTCATCGCCGGCTTGGGCGGTGCCCCCGGGCTCGGCCGAACGGTCGTGCGTGCGGTCACGTCGATGAACCTCGGTATGGGCATCGAAGGTGGCCTCGGCATCGTGATCCTCGCGATCTTCCTCGACCGGGTGACCGCAGCGTTCGGGCGAGAAGGTCGTGGGCGCAGCGGCGCATCCGCCGGCACCGACGAGGCGAGCCTCAGCGATCAGGACGACCCCGACAGCTCCGGCGGCGAGGGTGATGTCCACGCTCCCGACGCCGACGCCGACAGCGACCCGGCGACCGGGCCGACAGACTCAACCATGACAACCACAGACCATCCATCGCCGCCGAGGTAGCTCGGGGCGAGCGATGAACCCGACCCGGCGAACGACGAGACCGGGTCGCGCAGGACGCTCCCGAAAGACAGAAGCTCCCGACAGGAAGGTGAACCGTGAGGTTCCTTCGAAACAAGAGTGCACGTAGGCGCTCCACCGTCATGGTGGCCGCGCTGTCCGCTGCCGCGCTCGTGCTCGTCGCATGCGGCGAGAACGGCGAAGTCGTCCCCACTGACGACGAAGAGGCGCCCGCCGAGGACGATGGCGAGGCTGCTGGTGACATCGGCGAAGGCGAGACCATCTCCATCGGCTGGATGCCGTGGGAGGAAGCCATCGCCGTGACCAACCTGTGGCACGTGATCCTCGAGGAGAACGGCTACGAGGTCAACCAGGAACAGCTCGA
>SKNK01000158.1 GCA_007120565.1 Nitriliruptoraceae bacterium
ACGAGGCGGGCGAACGCGGCATCCTGACGTCGAAGGGCGACCGGATCGTTCGCTGTGCGACGCCGCTGGAGACGACGCTGGCTGGCCTCGTTGGTGTTCCGGTCTGATCCGCCACGTTCACCGGGGGTGCGCCCATGACGAAGACGTTGGCTGAGCTCGCCCTGATCGCGGCGACGCTCACGACCGGGTTGGCAGCTGGCCTGTTCGCCGCATTCGGCTACGCGGTCATGCCCGGGTTGCGTCGCGTCGACGATCGCTCGTTCGTCACGACGCTGCGTGCGATCAACGTCGCCATCCGCAATGGGTGGACGCTGCTCATCCTCGGAGGGGCACTGCTGTTCACCCTGGTTGCCGCGGTGCTGCGCCTGGTCGCGCCGAGAGGGACCGACCTGGCTTGGACCCTCGCCGCTCTGGCGCTGTACATCGCGGCCCTGGCCATCACCGTCTGCGGCAACGTGCCCCTCAACGACCGGTTGGCCGCCAGCCTCGGCGACGACACAGCGGACCGAACAAGCTTCGAGCGACCCTGGACGAGGTGGAACCACCTCCGGACGGGGACCAGCATCGCCGCTTTCGGCTCCCTGGTCGCCGCCGTGCACGAGGGCTGAGAACGCACTGATCGGCCCACCGCGGAGCCTGATCGCGGTGGGCCGATCAGTTCGTCGTGGTTGGTGGGTCAGTACCGGAATGCACCTCGCCGCCCCCACGTGGAGAAGATCATGCGTAAGCCCGTGCTCGACGGCATGTTGTTGGCAAGCACCGACCCGAAGCGACTGGGGGAGTGGTACGCGGCGGCCCTCGAACCGCAGGAGGACGTGCAGATCGAGGTCTACCGAGCCCTGCGGTTCGGAGGTTTCGACGTCGTGATCGACCAACGTGGCGACATCGGTGACCGCAATCCTGAGCCCGGCCGAACGATCCTGAACTTCGCGGTCGAGGATGCCCGAGCTGCGGCCGCCCGCCTCACCGCCGCAGGCACCACCTGGGTGACGGAGCTCGAGGACCGCGACGGCAGCCTGTTCGCGACGGCGACCGACCCGGACGGCAACTATGTGCAGTTGATCCAGCTCAGTCCCGAGCACCGGGCAGAGATGATCCGCGCTCAGGGGAGCGGTCCGCTGGCCTCATCGGAGGCGTTCGGCAGTCTCGCGGTGGCTGACGTTGCGGCCGCGCGGCGGTTCTATGGAGAGACCCTGGGGCTGCAGGTATCGGACGAAGGGGAGCTGGTGTGGCTGCACCTTCCCGGGGGCCGGGACGTCCTCATCTATCCGAAGCCGGACCACCAACCCGCGCCGTTCACGATCCTCAACTTCCCCGTTGACGACATCGATCGTGCCGTCGAGCAACTCGCCGAGCGAGGCATCCGCTTCGAGAGCTACGCGGCGTTCGAACAGGATGATCGCGGGATCCATCGTTCGGAGGGCGGCCCGAGCATCGCGTGGTTCACCGACCCCGCGGGCAACGTCCTGTCGGTCCTGCGATCGTCGTGACCACAACGGGCGACGAAGGGGCGCTGCTCGAGCGGGCCCGCGGCGGTGATGAACGAGCTTTCGGTGAGCTCGTCGAGCCATACCGTCGAGAACTCCACGCCCACGGGTACCGCATGCTGGGCTCACCGGACGACGCAGAAGAGGCTATCCAGGACACCTTGCTGCGCGCATGGCGGGGGCTCGAGCGCTTCGAGGGACGGAGTTCACTCCGCACCTGGCTGTATCGGATCGCGACCAACGTGTGCTTGACCAGGATCGAACGCCGGCCACCGCGAACGCTCCCCCTCGAACACGGGCCACCATCCGATCCGTACTCCTCGGACCGATGGGGGGCGGTCGAGGCTGGTTGGGTAGAGCCCCTGGCCGACGCCGAGCTCCGCGGTGTCACCGTCCCGGCCGGTCCAGATGTGCGCGTCGAGTTGCGGGAGTCGATCGAGCTCGCCTTCCTCGCTGCTCTACAGCATCTGCCTGGAACGCAGCGTGCCGTTCTGCTCCTACGCGATGTGCTGGGCTTCTCCGCGAAGGAGACGGCAGCAGCACTCGACACGACCGTGGCCTCGGTGACCAGCGCCCTACAGCGTGCCCGTGCGCGCACGGAGCGGCGGCTTCCGGACGTCAGCCAGCAGGCGACCCTGCGCGCTCTCGGCGACGACGGCGTCCGCCTCCTGGTCGAGCGGTACGTCGAGGCATGGGAGCGAGGGGACGCGGCGGCGATCCTGGCCATGCTGGCGGATGATGCCGAGTTCGAGATGCCGCCCTACCCCGTGTGGTTCGGTGGCCGCGACGCCATCGCGGCGTTCCTTCCCGTTGGCCCGCTGCAGGTGCGATGGCGCGTGCTCCCGCTGAGTGTCAACGGTCAGCTCGCGTTCGGCTTCTACGTGTGGGAGGAGCAGCGCAGCCGGTTCGAGGCGCACTCGATCGATGTGGTGACGCTCCGAGGTGGTCAGGTCGCGAGGATCACGGCGTTCCTCGACCAGCAACCCGCGACCTTCGAGCGGTTCGGGCTCACCGCATACCTCCCCGAGCGCGAGGTGCCCGGCGCGCACATCGTCGCTGTCCCGACCCGATCAGTCCGCGGGCTAGGGCGTGGTCTCACCTGGTGAGTGCTGACGCACTCCCGGCCCCGCGCCGGCCGAGGCTCGGAGGATGTCGATGACCGACGTGAACGCACGCGCCCAAGAAGGGACCGAGGGGGAAGGGTCGGTCGAACGGACGGCAGGCCGGCGCTGGTGGACCCTCGCTCTGCTGTGCGTCCCGTTCTTCGTGGTGGTGAGCGACAGCACGATCGTCTACACCGCGTTGCCCTCGATCCGCGACGGACTGAGCTTCTCCGAGGCGCGACTACAGTGGCTGGTGATCGCTTACCCGCTGACCTCCGGTGCCCTGCTGCTGCTCGGTGGAAGAGTGGCCGACATCTTCGGCCGACGCCGGACCTTCCTGTGGGGCGTGGCGGTGTTCACCGGCATGTCGCTGCTCAGTGGCCTGGCATGGTCGTCAGGCGTGCTGGTCGCCGCAAGGACAGCGCAAGGCATCGGTACAGCCATCATGGTTCCGGCGGCGCTTTCTATCCTGGTCGTCACCTTCGCCGATGGTGCCGAGCGCAACAGAGCGCTCGGTCTGTGGGGAGCGTTGGGCGGCATCGGCGCAACGGGAGGCCTCCTACTCGGGGGACCGATCACCGAGATCCTCGGGTGGCGGTGGGTCTTCCTGGTCAACGTCCCGGTCGGCATCGTGACCCTTGTCCTCGCGCCAGCGCTGATCGAGCGCGATGAGCGGCCGGGCGTCCGTGAGCGACGACTGGACCTTCCAGGAAGCGTGACCATCACCCTCGCGCTCTTCGCGCTCGTCTAC
>SKNK01000471.1 GCA_007120565.1 Nitriliruptoraceae bacterium
CGATGTGCCCGATCCGCTCCGCCCCGACGTCCCTCGGCGCGACGTCACGGACCTCCACCTCGGCCCGGGTGAACCGATCGTGCAGGGCACCGTGGGACGCGAGCGTCGCCCACGGATCATCCGTTGCGCGAACCGCGAGTATCGGGGCGACGATGTCCCCATACCCCGAAGCGTCGACCGTGTCGTCGCCGAAGAGGTACTCGGGGTCCCGGCACCATCGTCCCCAATCTCGCATCACGCCGGAGGGCAGGTCCTCGCCTCCCCAGACTCGCTTAGGGGCGTAGCCCATGACCCCGACGATCACGGGGAACAGCACGTGCCAGCCGAACCACAGCCGCCGACGCTCGCCCGGGGCCATCAACCGCCAGTATCCCGATAGCCCAGAGACCGAGAGGATGCGCTGCGGGACGTGGCGAGACGATGCGAGCGGGAGGAAGCAGATCCCCGCGCTCTGCCCGACCCACAGCACCCGCCCTCCGCTCCGATGCGCCATCACTGCCGCGTGTTGGATCGCTGCCTCGATGTCCAGCTCACCCCACTCGCGCTTGCGTGCGGGCTCGCGGCGCGGGTGCACCTTCCGGGAGGCGCCGATGCCGCGGTAGTCGAAGGTCATCACCGTCGGCCCACGGTCGGTGATGGCGCGCGCGAAGTCCTCGTAGAAGCGTTGGGGAACCCCCGTCGCTGGAGCGATGACGACCACGTCGCCCCCACTCCCCTGGTACGTGCGAGCGCCGAGCTCACGTCCGTCCGCGGCGGTGAGCGTGTGCTCGACGACCTCGCCAGCTCCAGCCTCCGCCATGCCTGGGGGACGGGATACCTCGGTATCCCCCCGGTCGTGGCCGCCCCCGTTGTCGGTCTCGGCCACGCCAGGCTCCTCCTCGGTCGGCTCCACACGCGTCGGGGTGTCACTCGGCGGCCACGACGGGAGCTCGAGCCCGGCGGGTCGCGACGACGTCGACGACTATGACAGTTATCATAGTCACATCTATGCCAGTCGTCATAGTCAGGCGGTACGCTCGCGCCACGTCGGAAGGTGGCCCGTGGGCGGCACGCGCGAACGGATGGTGCAGACCGCAGCCCGGCTGTTCCAACGGCACGGCTACCACGCGGTGGGGTTCCGTCGCATCATCGAAGAGTCGGAGGCGCCGCGCGGGTCGATCTACCACCACTTCCCGCAGGGCAAGGAGCAACTGGGTGCCGAGGCGATCACCTGGTCGGGTGGCGCGCTGGTCCGCACCGTCGGCCAGATCGCGGCGAGCCACGACGACATCGCGGGAACGCTCGAGGAACTGGGCGAACGCCTGGCTGGATGGCTCGAGAGCTCCGGGTTCGCCGACGGCTGTCCGGTGGCCACCGTCGCACTTGAGGTAGCACCGACGGACGGTCCGGTCACCGACGCCTGCCGCGACGTGTTCCGTGACTGGGTCGTGGTGCTGCGCGACCGGCTGCACGAGGAAGGGTGGGAACCCGACGCCGCACGCGCCTTCGCCACCACGATCGTCGCCGCGATCGAGGGCGCCTTGCTCCTCGCCCGTGTCGAACGCGACGCCACGCCCGTGCGAACGATCGCTCGCGATCTAGCCGCCCGCGCGAGATGACCGAACCCGCCCGCCCTCCTCGGCGTCGCGTCGCCCACGAGCTTGGCATCCGCCGGCCTGTCCCGTCGTCGTCGGCGCCGGGTTACCCACAACCTCGACGTCACGGGAACGGGGCTATCGGCGACCCCCGTTAGCCTGCGATCTATGCCACCTCCCCCCTCCGCCGCGAACTTCCCCGGCCCCGACGCGCTCGGTCGTGGCCTGGTCGTGCCACCCGGCGCGACCGTGCCCGACGCCTTCGCGGGGGTCCGACGGGTCGTCATCGACGACGAGGTACTCCGCCACCCGCAGGCGGTCGCCGCGTTGCTCTACGACCACTGGCTGCAGCGCCGACGGATCGTGATCGAGCTGGCCGCCGACAACGAGGTGGCACGGTCCCCGGAGGTGGTCGACACCCCGCCGTACGCGTTGCCTCCCGACGCCGGACTGCACCGGGAGCGGCTCCACGCGCTGACCTGGGCGAACACCTACGACCTGCGCAACGGCCAGCCCGTCTGGTGGCACGGCGAGTTGGCGGTGCGCCACACGGAGGCATCCCGGGTCGACCAGCACGACGCCGGCGACATCGTGCTCCCCGACGGGCGGGCGGCCTGGGTCGACGGTGGGCCACGAGGCCCCGTCCCACTGCTCGATGGACAGGCGGCCGCGCTCGTGCACCGCGAATCGGTGGCACTGCGACGCCTCACCGTCTTCGGCGATGGCGCTCCCACCGAAGCCGCAGGACTCGCCGCCGACCAGCTCGCGGCGGTCACCCACCCGTCAGGCCCCGCGCGGGTGATCGCACCGGCCGGGTCGGGGAAGACCCGCGTGCTCACGGCACGGCTGCGCCACCTTCTGGCCGACCGCGGCTTGGAACCGGAGCTGGTCACCGCCGTCGCCTACAACACCCGCGCCGCCGCCGAGATGCGTGACCGTACCCAGGACCTGAAGGCATCGATCCGCACGTTGCACTCGCTGGCGCTGCGCATCTGCAACCTCGACATCCGTCGCGAGGTGATCCAGGAACGCGAGGTCCGCTCCATCCTGGAACGGTTGATCCGCACCGCCCGGGTCCCCAACCAGGACCCCTTCCAGCCCTACCTCGAGGCGTTGTCCGAGGTCCGGCTCGCCCTCCGTGATCCCGAGGAGGTCGAGTCCCTGCGGGGCGACGTCGACGGCTTCGCCGAGATGTTCCCCACCTACCGCGCCGAGCTCACCCGCCGTGGCGTGCTGGACTTCGACGAGCAGGTCTACCGCGCGATCGAACTGCTGCTCACCCGCCCCGACCTCCGCGCCATCGCACAACGGTCCGGGACCCACCTGCTGGTCGACGAGTTCCAGGACCTCACGCCCGCGTTCCTGCTGCTGATCCGACTCGTCGCCGGACCGACCGCGCAGGTGTTCGCGGTCGGAGACGACGATCAGACCATCTACTCCTACGCCGGGGCGACCCCCACCTACCTCGTCGACATCCAGCGGTGGTTCCCGGGCGCGCAGCCGCACGCCCTGGAGGTCAACTACCGCTGCCCCTCCGGGGTCGTCGACCGGGTCAGCACCCTGCTGTCGCACAACCGCACCCGGGTCGTCAAGACGATCCGCAGCGGCGCCGAGGTCGTGCCGTCGGACCAGGATCCGGGGAGCGAGCCACCACTGACCGTCCACGCGCTCGCGGCGGCGGAGATGGGCGAGGCTGCGGTCGACCGGCTCACCACGCTGCTCGAGCGAGGACACCCCGCCACCGAACTGGCGGTGCTCGCACGGGTCAACAGCGCGCTCCTGCCGGTCCAGGTCGCCCTGACCGAGGCGGGTGTGGCCCACACGGCTCCGCTCGACACCAACGTGCTCGGGAGGACCGGGGTTCGGACGGCGTTGGCGTACCTGCGGCTCGGGCTCGACCTCGAGCGCATCCGTCGCGAGGACCTGTTCGACACGATCAACCGCCCAGCACGCAAGGTTCGCTCGGTGGTGACGCCGCTGTTGCCCTCGGGACGGCTGAGTCTCCGGCAGCTCGAGCAGGTCGCGGACACCTTGGATGGCGCCCACAAGGAGCGGTTCACGGGCTACCTCGACGACCTCGGCCTCCTCGAACGAGCCATCACCGATGGCGCGGACACGGCCCTGTGCCTGCGCCTGATCCGGGACCGCGTCGGGCTCGGCGAAGCCATGGACGCCCTCGACCGGTCACGGACCCGGCCCGAAGGGTCCTCGCACGCCGACGATCTCGACGCGCTGCTACAGCTCGCCGCGCTCCAGCCCGATCCGGCGGCGTTCCGCGACTGGTTGAGCGAGCGGCTCCGCGTGCCTGCGGATCCTGCGGGTGTCACGTTGTCCTCGGTGCATCGGGTCAAGGGCATGGAGTGGGACCACGTCGTCGTGTTCGCGGCCAACGGCGGATTGTTCCCCCACCGCCTCGCCGACGACGTCGAGGAGGAGCGGCGGGTCCTGCACGTCGCCATCACCCGTTGCCGCCGGAGTGTGACGGTCATCGCTGACCGGGAACGACCCTCCCCCTTCCTGGCGGAGCTGGAGGAGGCCAGCAAGCGCGACCCTCGCACCGACACCGGTGCGGAGGATACGGCGACACCGATCGCCGCGACCCGTGCCGCCGATGGCAGTGTGGCCGCGTCACCCGGCGCCGAGGTGGAGCTGATCGGAGGGATCCGCGCCCGCGTCGTCTCCCGAGACCCGACCGGGGTGCAGCTCCGTCCGCTCCCGCCGAACAGCGACGACGAGGTTGACGGCGGCGAGGTTGGTGGCAACCAGGTCGACAATGCGCAGCGCACCTCCGCGGTGTGGCTGCCCTACGGGTCGACGGTGCTGGTCGATGGTGAGCCGAGCTCACTCGTGCGGCGCGCACCAGCCACCACATCGACCCGCGGAACTGCCGGTGACCGCCTCGTCGATGTCGAGGAGGATCCTGTCGACGAGCCGCTGTTCGAGGCGCTTCGCGGCTGGCGCGCGCGGATCGCCGCCGACTCCGGTGTGCCCGCCTACCTCGTCTTCCACGACCGGCACCTCCGGGTCATCGCCGGACGGAAGCCGACCTCACTCGGCGAGTTGGCAGGGTGCCCCGGTGTCGGACCGACCAAGCTCGAACGGTACGGGGACGACGTCCTCGACCTCGTCGACCGGCACCTGTGACGCGTCTCAAGCCACGGGCGACGGGTCTACCACGGCCGCCGGGGCGATCGGTGGCGGGCACGGCCCGAGGTGACCGCGCTCAGCCTCGCCCGTCGGGGCGATCAGCGGTGTCGGGATCCGGAGTTCGGCCGCCCGGCTCGGTGGCCTCCGTCAGCCTCCCGGAGGACAGGTGGTTGATGGCGTCCGCCAGGGTCTCGACCGGCACCAGCTCCATCGACCCAGGGTCGAATCCTTCGAGCTCGTAGGCCTGCGAGGCGGGGAACAGCAGGACGTCAGCCCCCGCCTGCCTCGCCGCGGCCGCCTTCGTCGGCAGCCCACCGATCCGCAGCACCCGGCCGTCTCCTCCGATCGCGCCGGTGCCAGCGACGTGCCGTCCACGGGCCAGGTCAGGGTCGGCCACATGGGCGTAGGTCAACAGGGCGACCATCATCCCGTGTGACCTGCCGAGCGACAAGCTCCGGAACCAGGCCACCGGGGCCAAACGTGCCCAACGGCCACCGATCGAGGCCTCCAACCCCTGCGGCGCGAGATCGATCACCCGGACGTGACCGAACGGCAGTTCCGCTCCCTCGATGGTGTAGGTGTCCCCGGCTGCCGTGGTGAACGACAGTTCCTCGCCGGCCCCGGCCAATGCGGCGTCCACATCGTCGCGGGTCAGGAGGCCGGCACCGTCGATCTCGGTGATCACCGCGGTCGACGGAAGACGATCGTTGATCGGGTACGCGACCTCGACGAACACCCCGAACTGCAGGTCGAAGCCCGCCTCGCGCAACCCGATCGCGGCAGCGAAGGGCTCGCTCTGCGCGGGGGTGCTCCCCGGCGGGCCCACGCGCATGTCCCGTGCGGGGACATCCGTCCCGAAGAGGGCATCAGCCACGGTCTCGTACACCAGGGGCGGTCGCCCTACGGTCAGCCAGGACCAGCGTCCAGCCGGATCCATGACCTGCCCATCGACCACGAGTCGTCCGTCCAAGCGCCATGCCCAGCCTGGCGGATCATCGCCGACCACATGCATCCACGGGACCGGCAGGACGGAGACGATGATCGCCAAGAGCGCGAACCACAGACTCGTGCGTTGGACCGCCGCGCGCCGGATGTGGCGCTCCCGGCGCTCGCGCGCAACAGCCTCGTCGTCCTTCGAGGCGGTTGCGCCCTCAGCCTGCGGCATCGCGTCGCTCCATCGACCGGGGCGGTAGCGCCCTCTCTCCGTGTCGGCCGGTGCGGGCCTGAGTGTACGGACACGACGAAGATCGACACCGGCTGCTCGCCGACCGCACCAACGGACGTGCTTGTCGCTGCTCGCCCCTACGATCGTCGCGGCCGCGGGGAACGCACGCAACGGTCCGCAGGTGGAACCTCGTGGGGCAAGCCGCCTACGCTCCCGCCTCCCTCGACACCGAGGTGGCCCGTCTGCCCGCCTGTAGGCGAACCGCAGCCACCTCGACCCGGTCCCGATCGTCCCAGGAGCCCTCCCACGTGCGCCGATCCCTCCGCCTGCGCCGTTGGCAGAAGGATGCGTTGGACCGGTTCGAGACCACCGATCGCCGGGACTTCCTGACCGTTGCCACCCCAGGCGCGGGGAAGACGACCTTCGCGCTGACCGCGGCACTCCGCGACCTCGCGACCCATCCCCACCGCCGCATGATCGTGGTCGCCCCCACGCAACACCTGAAGCACCAGTGGGCGGCGGCGGGTGCCGAGTTCGGGCTCCACCTCGAGCCGGAATGGGGATCCTCCGACGGGTTCCCCTCGGACATGCATGGCGTCGTGGTGACCTACCAGCAGATCGCGTCGAGCGGCCGAGCGCTGCGCGGACCCGCCGACGACGCGTTCGTCATCCTCGACGAGATCCACCATGCGGGGTCGGAGCGTGCGTGGGGGTCGGGGATCGCTACCGCCTTCGAGTTCGCAGCTCGTCGGCTCCAGCTGTCCGGGACCCCTTTCCGCAGCGACCAGGATCCGATCCCCTTCGTCGAGTACAACTTCGACGAAGCGGTCGCCCACTACACCTACGGCTACGGCGAGGCGCTCGAGGATGGGGGCGTCGTCCGCCCGGTCTTCTTCCCGGCGATCGGCGGCCACATGGAGTGGACCGCTCCCGACGGGGCGGAGATGGCCGCGAGCTTCGAAGATGTACTCGATCGGACCGCTTCTTCGCAGCGCTTGCGCACCGCGCTCTCGCCCGATGGCGAGTGGCTGCCGGCGGTCATCGATCAGGCCCACGAGCAACTGCTCAGGATCCGGGAGACGCAACGCGATGCCGGCGCCCTGGCGATCGCTATGGACGTCGACCATGCACGTTCGATCGCGCGCCTGCTGCGCCAGCGTCACGGCGTCGAAGCCACCGTCGCAACCTCGGACGATCCTCTGGCCAGCGAGCGCATCGGGGAGTTCGCGGACAGCGGCGATCCCTGGATCGTGGCCGTCCGCATGGTGTCGGAAGGCGTTGACGTTCCTCGCCTACGCGTCGGCATCTACGCCACCAACACCGTGACGGAGCTGTTCTTCCGCCAGGCCGTCGGACGCCTGGTCCGCTGGCACGGTCCACAGCGGCGGCAGAAGGCGTTCATGTTCATCCCCGATGACATCCGCATCCGGACCTTCTCTGTGCAGCTCGCACAGCAACGGACGCATTCGCTGCGTCGGCGTGAGGAGAACGGGGAGCAACCTCCCGTCGAACTCGACCAGGTACCGGGCGGCGATGACGAGCAGCTCTCGCTCTTCCAGGCGATATCGGCGACCCCGGCGGACAGCGATCCCTCGAGCGTCTTCGATGACGCTCACCCGGAGGATCTGATCCACGATCAGGTCGAGGACCTCACGTTGGAGATCGAACTCGCGCCACCTCCCCCACTGCGCGGGGGCGGGTCCGAAGGGGCGACCTCGACCGTGACCGTCAGCCGTACCCAGCGCAAGCGCGAGCTCCGGCAGGGCAACGCCGACCGCGTCCGCATGATCACCCACCTGACCGGCCTGACCCCCGAGGTGATCAACGCGCGACTCAACCAGGAGGCCGGGGTCACCGCGGTCGGAGACGCGACGATCCGCGAGCTCGAAGCGCGACTCCGTGCGGCCGATCGGTGGATCGATCAGCTGTGAGCCGATCCGCTGGCCTACCCTCGTGGGCCATGGACCTGACCACCGTGGAACTCGACCGGACCCTGCGCGAGCGCGGCTACCGGGCGACGGTCCCTCGCCGCGCCGTGTGGCAGGCACTGGTCGAGGCACAGGGGCACGTGACGGTCGAGGAACTCGCCGAGCTGTTGGTCGACGACGTCGATCAGGCCTCGATCTACCGGGCGCTAGCTCTGTTCGAGGAACTCGGGCTCGCCAGGATGAGCCGCCTCGGCGACAGCGACGCCAGTCGTTGGGAGCCTGCGCATCCCGATGAACACTTCCACCTGGTGTGTACCGACTGCGGGCGGATCGACCACCATGTCGGGTCGCTGGTGGCCGACATCTCGCAGCACCTCGATCGCGACCACGGCTTCGAGGTGCAACGGGTAGAACTGGTCGTTGACGGGCGCTGCCAACGCTGCCGTGGCTGACAGCGGGGTCAGTGAGGCACGACGACGATGACCGTGCGGCCCTGCGCGGCTCGCGCCAACCGTCGGGCCCCTCGACCGAGCCGACTGGTCGCGGGAGGCATCCCCGTGATCACCACGTCACCCGGGCGCAGGAGGCGGTTCAACCGCCCGACGACCCCCTCGACCGTCACGACCTCGCTCTCGGCGGCGGCGGGTACCGATGCGAGCCGCGACCGGACCGTCGCCTCCTCGATGTCGCTGACCACGATCATGTCGACCTCGGCCTGGCGGGCGATGCGGGAACCGACGTCGAAGGCCAGACGCGTGCCGATCTCGCCCGCCGGGCCGACGTCCTCCTGGGTGACAACGACCACCACGCGTTTGGTCGCATCATCGTCGCCAGCGCGACAGACCAACACCGGGATCGGGCTGCGGGAGACGACCTGGTCGATCACCGACCCGAACAGCCCCTCACGTGCGTTGGCGTAGCCCTTCCACCCCATCACCAGTGCGGTGCCGTTCTGCTCGACCGCCGTGTGCAGGACCCCACCGACGGTGGAGGAGTCGATCCTGACCGAGGTCAGCACCTCGGAACCTGAGGCCAACGCCACCTTCTCGGCCTTGGCCGCGAGCCCCTTGTGGGCGGCCACCTGCTCGGGCCGGGCATCGAACGGCAGGACGTTGACCGCGACCACGGCGCCGGAGTCAGGCGCAGCGACCTGGGCCGCGATCCGAACGAGCGATCCGATGGTGCGCGGGTTCGAGACCGGGACGACGACCCGGTTGCCGAGCGAGGCGGCACCACTGGACTTGCTCTGGATCAGCGGGGCGAAGCGATCCGCGGTCCAACCCGCCACCAGAGCGGAGACCAGGATCACCAGCACGATCGCGTTGACCTCAACGTCGCCCACCAAACCGAGGTCGCGCGCGACGATCACGGCAGCCAGCGCTCCGGCGGCCTGGCCGACGGACAGCGAGAACATGATGCCTCGCTCGGGGCCGGTCGCTGCCATGAGCCGCCCTGAGATCTCTGCTGAGAGCCACTTGCTCAGGATCATCCCACCAAGCAGAGCACCACCCAGCAGGAGGGCCCGTGGATCGGCGAAGAGCCCGAGCGGATCGAGGATCATGCCGGTCGAGATGAGGAACGCCGGGATGAACACGCTCTGGCCGATGACCCGGACCCGGTCGTCGATCACGGTTCCCGAGGGCACGAACCGGTTGAACGCCAGGCCGGCGAGGAACGCACCGACGATCGGCTCGATGCCCACGAGGCCGGCGACGATCGCCGCCACACCCATACCGGAGAGCAGGAAGGTCAGCCGCACCTGCCGGTCCTGCCCGAGGCCGGTGAAGAACCAGCGTGTGAAACGTGGAACCGCGTACAGCATCACCACCACGTAGCCGATGAGGCCGAACGAGAACGTGATCCAGAACAGCGCACCGACGTCACCTCGGGCTGCGGCAGCGCCGACAGCAAGCACCAGGAGCGCCCCGACGACGGCCAACAGGGTCGCCCCGAGCGTCGCCGTCACCGCGCGGTTCTTGGTGAGGTCGAAACTGGCGACCGTGCCGTAGCTCAGCAAGGTGTGGCTCGTCAGCGCCGACCCCACGATGATCGCGGCGAGCAGGTCCATCCCCATGGCGTGCGCGACCCAGGTGCAGATCACCATCGGCAGGATGAAGGTGATCAGCCCGAACACCACCGAGTCGCGGCGGTAGCGCGCGAAGCCTTCGAGGTCGAGGTCCAGGCCACCCTGGAACATCAGGTAAAGCAGACCGACGTAGCCGATGGTCTCGATGAAGGTGTTCTGGTCCAGGATCCCCGCGACGTTCGGACCGATCAGCATCCCGGCAACGACCAGGCCGATGATCGACGGCAACCGCAACCGGTCTGCCGCGATCGGCCCGAGCAGGACCAACAGGAACAACACCGCGAACACGGCTCCGGGGTCGGTCAACGGGAGCAGGCCGTCGAACATGCGGTGCGCCTCGATGAACGTTGCCGGGATCGCGGTACGGAACTGACGGGAGCGTGCGACGCCGTGCGCACGCAGCACCGGTGCGGTGATCCGGCGGGCAGGTCCGTAGCCGGAGCGGCGAACGCTAGCGCAGGGTCAGCTTCGGCCGGAGCGCTCGGGTACCGGCGCGATGAACCCGAAGATCGCGACCGCAGCAGGGATGACCAGCAGCACGAGCAGCACCTGACGGTAGCTACCGGTCAGGTCGTAGCCGAGGGACAGCGCGAGCGGCCCGAAAGCGGTGGATGCGACGCTGATCGCGGTCACCACACCACGGATCCGACCGACCGAGGCCAGACCGAAGATCCGTGGGAAGGATGCCGCCTCCAACGCCCGGACAGACGATCCCGACGCACCCACCGCGACCCCGTACGCGATGGCGGTCCACCCCGGCGAGACGTAGGGCACCGCCAACATCGCCGTCGCCAGGATCGACATCGATCCGAGCAGCACCCACCGTGGAGCGAGGCGGTCGATCAGCCCCCCGACCGCGAGCATCGTGGTCAGCGCCGCGATGGTCTGGGGGATGAAGTTGCCTGCGGCCTGGGTCGGGGTCAGGCCCTGCTCACCCAGCAGGTCGATCTGGTGGAACGCGAGCCCGGTACCGATCATCCCGGTCGCGGCAACGGCGGACGCCATCGCCCAGAAGATGGGGGTCCGCATCGCCTCACCTCGGGTGAACGAGCGGGGGAGGTCCACCTTTGGAGCGTCCGGGTGCGGCTCGGGATCCCCGTCGACGCGCTGACCGACGTCGGCTGGCGTGTCGATCAGCCCGCGCGCCGCGATCGGGACGACCGTCAGCAGGATCACCGCAGCCAGCACCAGCCACGCCAGCCGCCAGCTGGTCTGGGAGATCAGCATCTCACTACCGACCGGGACCAAGGCGATGATCCCGGACCCGATCGCGGTGGTGACCCCGATGGCCATGCCTCGACGACGGTCGAACCACGGGGCGACTGCGGTCGTCGCGACCAGGCTCAAGCCACCCTGGCCGAGCATGCGGATCCCGACGAACCCGACGGTAAGGGTGATCAGCCCTGCGACCCCAGCCATCGCGGCCAGGACGACGGCGAACAGCCCTCCGACGATCCCCATGGACACACGAGCGCCACGTTCATCGATCAGGCGGCCCACCCGCGGCATCGCGATGGCGCCACCGAGCGTGCCGACGAAGTAGGCGCCAGACACCTGCGATCGGGAGAGGTCGAGGGCCGCCATCATCGGATCGACGAACACCGAGACGCCCGCGGTCTGCCCCGGCCCCGTCATCCCCAGGGCGATCGCGGCACACACGACGATCCTCCACCCGGAGAAGCGGGTGGATCGGCGCGGAGACGCCGGCGACGGGAACAGTCCGGAGAACAGGGTCGGCCTCAGTTCAGTACGAGGGTGTTGAGTTGGATGTCGGGGTGTTCCCGCTCGATGCGTTCGGCCACGTAGCGGCTACGGAACAGTGCCAGGGGCGCACCGTTCTCACGCCGCCAGATCTCCACGTCACGCATCTTGGCGAGTTCGGCGACACCCTCCTCGTCGGTCGAACGCGCCGTGTCGAAACGGGTTCCTTCCAGACGGACCGGGGAGCCGAACTCATGTTCCATCCGCCAGGTCGCGACCTCGAACTGCAGCTGCCCAACCGCGGCCCACAGCGGCGTCTGATCCCCGATGTCGGGGTGACGCAGTACCTGGATCACGCCCTCTTCGTCCAGCTGCGCCACGCCGCGGCGGAACTGCTTGACCCGTGCCCGATCGACGGGGTGTGCGGTCGCGAAGTGTTCCGGCGTGAAGGTGGGCAGCGGCGGGAAGGGCACCGGGGATCCCTCGTCGTGGAGGGTGTCGCCGGCTCGGACGTCGGAGACGTTGACGAGCCCGATCACGTCTCCGGGGAACGCCTCGTCGACGGTCTCGCGGTC
>SKNK01000403.1 GCA_007120565.1 Nitriliruptoraceae bacterium
CGGTGCACCCCTTCGACGACGCCGACTTCGACGCGCATCCGACCCTCGTCAAGGGCTACATGGGACCCCACGCCCTGGGCGCCGACTCGCCGTCGGGCATCCGCTACCTCGTCGATCCTCGCATCGTGGAGGGCACCCGCTGGCTGACCGGCGCGAACGAGCCGGGGCGGCACGTCTTCGACCTGGTCTGCGGCCGAGACTTCCACCCCGACGGCACGATCGAGGCCGCCACGATCCGCGACGGCGATCCCGCACCTGACGGCTCGGGCCCTCTGGAGCTCGCCCGCGGGATCGAGATCGGCCACATCTTCCAGCTCGGACGCAAGTACGCCGAGGCGCTTGGCCTGCAGGTCCTGGATGAGAACGGCAAGCTCGTCACGGTGACGATGGGCTCCTACGGCATCGGCGTCTCCCGCGCGGTCGCCGCGATCGCCGAGACCACCGTCGACGAGATGGGACTGTGCTGGCCGCGCCAGGTCGCGCCTGCCGACGTCCACCTCGTCATCGCCGGCAAGGACGACGAGGTGGTGGACGCCGCAGAGCGGCTGGCGTCAGACCTCGACGCCGTGGGCATCGAGGTGGTCCTCGACGATCGCAAGGCGAGCCCCGGCGTGAAGTTCAAGGACGCCGAGCTGATCGGTATCCCGACGATCGTCGTGGTCGGCAAGCGCCTCGCGGACGGCATGATCGAGGTCCGCGACCGAGCCAGCGGTGACCGAAGCGAGGTCGCGGTCGACGAAGCCGTCGCGCACCTGACCGCGGTCTGCCGAGCCTGACCGCCGCCCCGACCTCGCCGTAGCGGGGTCAGGCGGTTGCGCCTGCGCACCCACGGGACCCCGCTGGCCCCGGAACAGCAGACCACCGGCGGTAGCGGGGTTGGACGGTCGCACCTGCGCGCCCATCCAACCCCACGGGTTCCGAACGACCACCCTCAGTTGGTCGAGCGACGTTGCCACAGCGACCTCACCAGACGATCGCCGCCGAGCACGAACCGGCCGTTGAGCAGGTCGATGATCGCGTCGAGTTCGCTGTCACGTAGGTCACCACCCATCGTCAGGGTGCGCAGCGGCGCTTCCTCCACCAGCGATCGCACCAGTGCTTCGTGCTCCTGCCCCTCACCGAAGCTGCTGCGCATCCGACGGCGGACAGCGGCGACCAGCGCCTTGCCCTGGGGGCTCGTCGCCGTCGCGCCGATCGGGGTGTTGCGGTCGTAGGGCTTGACGAAGCCGGGGTTGGGCGGGAGCGGGCGCCCCAACAGCTCGGTGAAGGAGGCCGCAGTGACGTCGAGGTAGCGCGGTGGCCGCCGGTAGACCTCCGGCTCGTCGCGCTGCGGCAGCGGGTCCCCGGTCACCTCGACGTCGACGCTGCCACGCAGATCCCGGGACGACGCACCGACGAGGATCTCGAACCGGCCGGGCTCGACCACCCAGTCCTGTTCGTCCGGGTGCCAGTAGGCGAACGCCCGGTGGCCCAGCGGGACGGTCACCCGGATCGATGCTCCCGGCTCCAACGCCACCTTCGCGAAGCCCTTCAGCTCGCGCTCCGGGCGGTAGACCGCTGCCTCGACGTCGCGGACGTAGAGCTGGACGACCGTCTTGCCAGCGAGATCGCCGGTGTTGGTGACCTGGACGCTGACGGTCACCTCACCGCCGTCATCGAGGTCCTCCGCGGCGAGTTCCGCACGATCCACCTCGACGTCACCGAGGGCGAAGGTGCTGTACGACAACCCGTGTCCGAACGGGAACAGCACGTCACCATCAACGGTGTCGTGGAAGCGATAGCCGACGTAGAGGCCCTCGCGGTACTCGACGGTGTTGGTACCGCCCGGGAAGTTGCGGCTCGACGGCACGTCGTCGAGGTGGCGGGGGAAGGTCTCGGCGAGGTGGCCGGAGGGGTTCACGCGGCCGGTGAGCACGTCCGCCAGCCCCCCGCCGCCAGCCTGACCGCCGAGGTAGCCCTCCACGATGGCTTGGACGTCGTCGACCCACGGCATCTCGACGGGGGCGCCGTTCGAGAGCACCACCACCACGCGGTCGTGCTCCGCGGCGAGCGCGGCGATCAGCCCGTCGTGGGTCGGAGGTAGGCGAAGGTGGGGACGGTCGTCGCCCTCGTTCTCGTAGCCGTCGGGAAGGCCGACCGCGACCACCGCGACGTCGGCTCCACGAGCCGCTTCCACCGCTGCGGCGACCAGGTCGTCGTCGGTGCGCTCGGCGCTGTCGTAGCCGGGGGCGTAGGTGAGGCGATCGTCACCGACCAGGCTGGTCAGCTCCTCGCGGAGGGTCTCCAGTTTGGTGGGGTTCACCCGCGAGCTGCCGGTCCCCTGGTAGCGCGGCTGCTCGGCGAAGGCACCCACGAGGGCGACGGTGTCGTCGTCACCGATCGGTAGGGCGGCGTCGACGTTGCGGCACAGCACCACCGCGTCCGCCGCGACCCGCCGCGCCAGTCGGTGGTGTTCGTCGCGGTCGAAGCGGGCTTCGGGCTGGAGGTTGGCCTCGGCACGCAGCGCCATCTCGACCAGCCGGACCGCTGCCGCGTCCAACACCGCTTCGTCCAACCGTCCGTCCCGGACCGCTTCCGCGATGCTCGCGTCGGCGTCGTCCGCACTGCCGGGCATCTGCAGTTCGCACCCGGCGGCCAGGGCCGGCACCCGATCGTTCATGGCGCCCCAGTCGGTGACCACGATCCCGGTGTGACCCCACTCACCCTTGAGGACGTCGGTGAGCAGCCACGGGTTCTCGCAGGCGTAGGTCCCGCCGACCCGGTTGTAGGCGCCCATCACGGTCCATGGCTGGGCGCGACGGACCGGGGTCTCGAACGCAGACAGCTCCAGCTCGCGCAGGGTGCGTTCGTCCGCCACCACGTCGATGGTCATGCGGCGGGTCTCCTGATGGTTCGCCGCGAAGTGCTTGAGCGACGTGCCGATGCCCTTGCCCTGCACCGCCTCGATGAACGTCGCGGCCAGCTCACCGGCCAGCAGCGGGTCCTCGGACAGGTACTCGAAGTTGCGGCCACACCGCGGCGAGCGCTTGAGGTTCACGCCGGGGCCTAGGAGCACCCCGACCCCGAACTCCAGGCACTCGTCGGCGACGGCAGCTCCGACCTCGGAGACCAACTCACGGTCCCAGGTCGCTGCCAGCGCCGAGGCGGTCGGGAAACAGGTCGCGGGCAACGACTCACGCAGGCCCAGGTGATCGACGTCGCCGACCTGCATGCGCACCCCGTGGGGTCCGTCCCGCACCTCGACCTTGGGGATCCCGACCCGCTCGATCGGCTGCGTCGACCAGAACCCCTGCCCCGAGCAGAGGGTGGCCTTCTCCTCGACGCTCAACGCCGC
>SKNK01000262.1 GCA_007120565.1 Nitriliruptoraceae bacterium
CCCGGGTGCGGGCCACCTGTTCGCCGACCCGAGCTACGACGAGTACGACGAGCCAGCTGCCACCCTGCTGCTCGAGCGCACCCTCACCTTCCTCGACCAGGCGAGCTGACCAGCACCGCCGCGACCCGCAGCTGATGGTTGCCCAGGACATCTTCGCCAGCCTCCAGGCTCCACAGCCCGAGCTCCACCGACCTCGCGACCACCCAGTCTTGGGCACGCTCGCGATCCAACCCCAGCTGCGCCGAGGTGGCGTCGAACCGCCGGCGGATCGCGGCATCGCTCGGCCGACCCCCGCGGTGATCACGGAGCAGCGGCTCGAGGTCGTAGGCCGCCTCCCCCACCAGGGGCTTGGGATCGATGACCAACCAAGGCTCACGCTGAGCAGCCAGGACGTTGCCCTGGTGCAGGTCGGTGTGCAGCAGCGTGTCTGCGGCAGGATCGGGGGCCACGAAGGTGGCGACGGCCCGGTCGATCAGTGAGGCATCGAGCCCCGTCTCCAGGCCGTGTTGTCGGCGCCGCATGACGGCCCCGAGGAGCGGACCGACGTCGACCAATCGCGGGATCGTGGCAGGATCCATGACGGAGACGGGGGCCCCGGTGGCGGAGACGCCAGCCCCGGCGTCAGCTCCATCGGCACGAGGTCGGACAGGCTCGATCTCGGACCGCGGTGCGTCCGGCCGGGTGTCAGGTCGCGACACGGGCGGTCCAGCCTCAGGCCGCGACACGGGCGGTCCAGCCTCAGGCCGCGGCACGGGGCGCCACCACCGCCGAAGCAGGTCCGCGGCGATCGCAGCGGACCGATCCGCATCGTCGAGGTCGAGCAGGCTGCGGTCGGGGTCAGCCGCCTCGAGCAGCAACGCGCCACTAGGAGGGTCGTGGTCGAGCAATCTCACGGCCCCGTCACCGCCGACGAGCGCCAGGCCTGCGGCTTCGCCGGCAAGCTCAGGTTCAGGGACCGGGATCTTCAGCATGGCCGCACCCGGGCCGCTGCTCTGGCGCGGCCCCGTCCCCATGCGCTGCGCCGGGAACACGATCGAGGTCATCCCGCCCGGTTCGATGGGGCTTCCGAGCTGCAGGCTCCACGCCGCCGACAACCGGCTGACCGTGGCCGGGAGCGCCGCGAGCCAGTCAGGTCCAACATCGGGCTCCGACGCGAGCCGCGCCGCCAACCGCTCGGGGATCGTCACCATGGGCCACCGAGCCTACGTCTCTGCCCTCGGCTTCGAGCCGACGAGCTTCCCCTCTCCCCCCCGATGCGGGCCGCAGGCCCCGAAGCGGGGTCACCGAGACGCACCACCGCGCCTGTCCAACCCCACAACCCGCCAGGGGCCGAAGCGGGGTCACCGAGACGCACCACCGCGCCTGCCCAACCCCACAACCCGCCAGGGGCCGAAGCGGGGTCACCGAGACGCACCACTGCGCCTGCCCAACCCCACTACCGGTCGGGCACGGGAACGTGGCCCCCCAGGTGCACGAACGCACCCCTCCGACCACGTTGTCCTGGAGAGGGCGGGCGGCGGCGAGCGCCGCGGAGAGCCAGACGACATCGGCGACGGGCCACGCGGCGGCGAGCGGCGATGCCGACGACCGGACGCCGGAGGGTCAGCGGAGCTTGCCTCGGGGTGGAGCGGCGGGCCAACGGTGGCCGTAGCTGACCCGCTCCAGCACCAGACCTTGCGGCGGCGCGACGCGGGCGGCGACGCTGCGATCCTTCGCGGCGAGCACCTCACCGATCCATGCCGGTTCGCGGTTGCCCAGGCCGACCTCGATGAGGCAGCCGACCATCGAACGCACCTGCTGGTGACAGAAGGCCGAGCCAACGAACCGCACGTCGACCCGACCTGGCTCCGGCCGTCGGACCGTCGCGGAGGTGAGCCGCCGCATCGTGGTGGCTCCCGCGCGGCGCCGGCAGAACGACGCGAAGTCGTTCTCGCCGAGCAGCAGCTTGGCCCCAGCGCGGATCCGTGGCACCGACAACGGCTCGCCGACGATCCAGTGATCGTGCCGGGCGAGCGGAGGCGCGAGCTCGGTGTCGATCAGCCGGTAGCGGTAGTGGCGTGCGGTCGCGGAGAACCGGGCATCGAAGGTCTCCGGTACCACACGCACCGACCAGATGGCGATCGCCGATCCGACCAGCGCATCCAGCCGTTCTCGGAGCACCTCGACGTCGGCGACGGCGCGACCTCCACGGCCTGTCTGCGGATCGACGTCGAGGTGGCACACCTGCGCCAGGGCGTGGACCCCACGGTCGGTGCGTCCGGCGCAGACCAACGAGACGGGCTGCCCGAGCAGGCGTTCGCACGCCTCCTCCAGGCAGCCCTGGACCGTGACCTGATCAGGTTGCCGCGCGAACCCGGCGAAGGGCGCCCCGTCGTAGGCGAGGTCGATCCGTAGCCGGACGCGCGAGCTCACCTTGGCTCAGGCGTCCTTGTTCTCGTCGTCTGCGTCGTCCGCGTCTGCTTCGGCGACCGGCTCGTCGTCGGCATCGTCCGCATCGCTCTCCGAGTCCTCGGAGTCGGCGGAGTCCGGTGCGTCCTGACCGGTGGCCTGGGCCACGGCAGCCGCAACGTCCTCGTCGCTGATCTCTTCGTCCTCATCCTCATCGAGGTCGAGGTCGTCGAGCAGCGTGGTGCCGGCAGCCGCTTCCTCGCCACCGAGGCGCTTCTTGCGGCGACCGAACAGCCCACGGGAACGGCCCGCCTTGGACTCCTCGATGACGTCGTCACCGTGGCTCTCGCCCAGCTCGGTGAGCTCGATCAGCACCATCGGCGCGTTGTCGCCCTTGCGGGGATCGAGCTTGAGCATGCGGGTGTAGCCACCGTTGCGATCCGCGAACCGCGGCCCGACGTCGTCGAAGAGGTACGCGACGACGTCACGGTCGCGCAGCTTCGAGAGCACCTGGCGACGAGCGTGCAGATCACCCTGCTTGGCCTTGGTGATCAGCTTCTCGGCGTAGGGGCGCAGCATCCGGCCCTTGCCCTCGGTGGTCTTGATCCGGCCATGCCGGAACAGCTCGCTGGCGAGGCCCGCTAGCAACTGCTTCTGGTGGGCGGGGCCGGAGCCGAGCCGGGAACCGCGCTTGGGGGTCGGCATTGAAGTCTCCTGGAACGTCTGCGCTGTCGTTGGGGTACGCCGTTGGGGCGAACCCGGGGTGGGCCCTCGTGGACGCCACCCCGTGGTGCGTCGCCCCCGCGAGGGCGACGCCGGCGGGGTCACTCCTTGAGAGCGATACCCAACTCGATGAGCTTCTCCTTGACCTCGTCGACCGACTTCTGCCCGAAGTTGCGGATCTCCAGCAACTCCTGCTCGGTCTTGTCGCGCAGTTCGCCGAC
>SKNK01000099.1 GCA_007120565.1 Nitriliruptoraceae bacterium
ACCGCAGCAGCCGCCACCGGCTGGCTCGGCAGCACCGGACATCGGCAGCTCCGCACCACTCCCCCGGGCGATCAACGAGGGCAGCCGGGCCGAGTCCTGGACACCACAGGCGCAGGTGATCGGGGCGTCGGCCGCGCTCGCCGGACGCAGTTCATCGAACGTGTCACCACACGCCCGGCAGCGGTACTCGTAGATCGGCATGGCTGGCAGGGTATCCGCTTCCACGTTCCCGCCTGTTGCGGTGATGCCAGCCGTCTCGCCCACGCCAGCCGCGGTCGTCCCGCCACGAGCGACGGCCCACGGACCGTACGCCCGGCCAGGGTGTTCGCTGCACCGCCAGCACAGTAACGCTCTACTGGCAGGACGACAGACGACGCCACTGGGAGGTACCCGTGAGCGATCCATCCCGCCCCGACACCACCTGCGAGGCCAACGGCTGCGATGAGCCGGCTGTCGTCTCGCCACGCTCTCCAGTAGCTGCCGAGGTCGTCCCCGAACCGGTCGGCGAGATCGTCCCGCTCTGTGCCAGGCATGCAGAACAGGCCAACACGCCAGAGGATCCTCCGCCGGCCTGACCGTGACCATCTCGGTGGCGCGAGGCTGACGGCCGTGCTTGGATCCGTCCCATGGGGCCTCATCGCGACTCCGACGAACTGCGTGCCGCCGTGTTCGCGTTCCTCGCCGAGTTGCAGCGCCAGCAGGGCCCCTACCTCCGGCGCCGCGACATCAACACCTTCTCGTACGAATGACAGCCACTCCGGCTGATGGAACGGGTCGGGATCACCAAGCCGTCCGGCTGGAAGGACGCGATCGCGATCACCTCCACCTCGACGTCTGCCTAGCAGGGCGGCTACGACGACGAGGGCGGACATGCGGTCGTCACCAACGGTCTGGCGATGTGTCGCATCCACCACGGCGCCTACGACCGGTTCCTGCTCGGGATCACCCCGGACCTGCAGGTCGAGATCAACGAGGAGATCCTCATCGAGATCGATGGACCGATGCTGCAATACGGCCTGCAGGAGATGCACGGCAAGCAGATCGGGCTGCCGCGCCACCGCAAGGATCAGCCCGACCGCGAGCGCATCGCGTGGAAGTACGACCGGTTCCGGCAACGCAGCGCCTGATCGCTACGCCGGACGGCGCATGGTCACCCCACTGCCGAAGCGACCCGGGTTGCGCGAGCACAACCGGCACGCCACTCCACCTGGTGCGCCTGCTCGAGTACCGGCACGTCATGGTGGACGCCGCTTACCGAGGTGAGCCCGACCTCGTCCGCAAGCTCCCTCGGTGACGGCGCGAACCCGTCGCCGCGCGACGATCGCTCGAGCGCCGCGAGAACCTCACGCTGCCGTGCGGTGAGGCCCAGCCTGTCCCTGCCATGGTCGTGCTCCCCGTGCCGACGAAGTGACACGGTGGCACGGTGCCCGCCGACGGCGACGGTGGATCCGGATCTGTGGACAACCTCCCCCCGGTGGATCCGGAGGTCACCCTCGCGCCTCGACCTCCACTTGACGTAGAGGTTCTAGCCACGGTGCCGCGATCGGGGAGACGCTCGTACGGTTGTTAGCGCGCGATGAGGCTGCTCCACTTGTGCGACCGACCCTGGAGCCTTATCCCTTCGACCCGCCCACGTCGGCACACCTTCCCTCGCCGCGCTCGTGCGGCGAGGATGCTCCTGGTGGGCCAGGTCGGGCTCTTGGGCGCGATCGTCCTGGCGGCCACCCCGATCGAGTTCGAGATCACCGTGCCAGACGATCTCACGGTCCACGAGGAACGGGTAGACGAGCTCGAGATCGTGAGTTCCTTGGCGCCCCCGGCCACGCCAGAACCGATCGAGATGTCGGTGAGTGCGTTCGACCGGGAGGAATGGGAGGTCGACGTCGCCGACTGGGAGCGTCTCGCCGACTGCGAGTCCGGCGACTGGTCCGCCGAAGGCGAGCCCAAGCCCGACACCCGCCGTTGGGACTACGGGCTGAGCTTCGATCACGGGGACCACTTCCAGGGCGGGCTCAACTTCCACCCCGACACCTGGGAGTTCTACCGCGACCCGGACATGCCAGCCCATGCCGGACGGGCCACCCCATGGCAAGAGATCGAGGTCGCCGAACAGGTCCTCGAGGACCAGGGCTGGAACGCCTGGCCGGTCTGTAGCCGCATGATGGACCTCGCAGACGAGTAGCCCCGACACGGGCGGGCAGCCGGTGCCGGGGCGAACAGGTGCGGTGGACGGTCAGTCGTTCTTCTTCTTGACCACCACGGCAGCAACGGCCGCACCTGCGGCCAGGAGGCCCACGATCAGGCCCTTCTTGCTCTTCTTGTCCTCGCTGGCGAGGTCCTCAACCTTCTGCGCAGCGGAGACGGTGAGCTCACGGCCCTTCTTCCCCGCATCCTTGCTGAGCTGCTTGCCCTTCTTGCCGGCTTCCTTGCTCAGCTCGCCTGCCTTCTCGGAGAGTTCCTCGACACGCTCCGCAGCCACCGACTGCAGCTCCTTGCCCTTCTTGCCAGCCTGCTTGCGCAGTTTGCGGCCCTTCTTGTCCAGCTTCTTCTCGAGCTTGGTGATCTTCTTGTTCAGTCGCTTCTTGGCCATGGTCGTCCCTCCGAGGGCTAGCGGCGTTGCTGCGAGGCTACCGAGCCTCCGCTGTGGACCAAGGGACCAGACGGCCATGGTGGTCGTGCGCTTGACGCGCACTGTCGGCCGAACAGCGCCGAGAAGCGGCGCAGGACACCCCCGCGTCGGTCCTTAGAGATCCTCGCCGATGTCCTCGTTCCAGACCTCGGGACGCTCGCTGATGAAGGTGTCCATCAGCTTCCGGCACTCGGGGTCGTCAGCGACCACCACCTCGATGCCTCGGGAGCGCAGGAGCTCCTCCTCCCCCACGAAGGTCTGGTTCTCACCCACGACCACCCGACGGATGCCGTCGAGCAGCATCGCACAGGAGCACATCGCACACGGCGACAACGTGCCCCTGCTACCGACGCTTCTTGCTAGCTGGCCTGTGGCCGCTCGAAGGCCGCCACCGCCGCGCAGCTCGAGGTCCGGCGGCAGGCGGTACAGGAACGCCTCGCCCGGATCGCTCGCATGCTGGACCTGTCCTACGACGATCCGGCGAGTACCACCACCCTGGAGGTCGCCGCCCTGGCCTGGCAGGTCCGACGCGCCGGGCCTCAGCGAGACGGACGGGTAGGTCGCTCGACCTACTCTCGAAGGCTTAGCCTCATGGCTTCAGTGCCGACGTTAGGGGTGGAGCCTCGCCGGCGGACGCGGCCCGCAACCGGGAGACGCAGCCCAACGTGAAAGCCCACGCGTGGAAGAT
>SKNK01000006.1 GCA_007120565.1 Nitriliruptoraceae bacterium
ATGCAACCCGTTCGATCGGGTCGACGTCCGACCTTGCGAGCACGCCAACGCGCGGGACCGAGCGCGCGGGAGGTACGCCACCTCGATCTCGGGGGGCGCAACGATGGGGAGAACGCCGATGCGTACACCGTTGAAGCTGCTGGCCGCAGCCCTGATCGCCACGATGGTCGCCGCTTGTTCCGCGGAAGGCGACATGAGCACCGGCGACGTCGCCGATGCGGACTGGCCCGCGAGCACCAGCGACGCCACGTCGGATGCCGCCACGCCAGAGCCCTCAGCGGACGACGCGGACGACGCGGAGACCGAAGCGGCAGAGCAGGGCGAGACCCGCACCGTGGCATCCGGACAGCAGACCGGACGGCGGGTGATCAGGACAGCCGAACTGGTGCTGGAGTCCTCCGACACCGCCGAGTTGCTCGGCCGGATCCGCGCCGTGTCCGAGCGCGCAGGCGGCTACACCGCGACGTCGGACCTGCAGCGCGATGAGGACGGGGTCGTCCGCGGGACCGTGACGTTGCGGGTGCCGACCGAGACGCTCTCGGAGGTGGTCGAGGAACTGGAAGAACTCGGCGACGCCGTCCCAGTGAACCGGATCGATGAACGCGACGTGACCGGCGAGTACGCCGACATGCAGGCACGCATCGACAACCTGACGGCCTACGAATCCGAACTGCGCACGCTGCTCGCCGATGTCCGCGAGACCACCACCAGCCCCGAGGACCTGCTCCGGGTGTTCGAACGCATCCGTACCGTCCGCGAGGAGATCGACGTCATCGAAGGTCGCCTGGCCGCGCTCGGCGATCAGGTCTCGCTCGCGACCGTCACGGTCACGCTGCGACCGACCGATGAAGACAACGGCGTTGGCATCGAGGAGGAGTCCTGGGCTCCCGGGGAGACGTTCAGCGAAGCCTTGGCCGCGACCGGCCGTCTGTTGACGGCGCTGGCCGACGGGCTGATCTGGTTCGTCGTGACCGGTCTACCCGTGCTCGTCGCCTTCTTCGGACTCCCGGCCCTCGGCATCTACCTGGTTGTCCGCTGGGTGCGACGCAACCGCCCCCCACGCCCGACCGACGGGGCCGGGACGCCACACCCGCCCCACCAGCAGCCGCCCATGCCACCGGAGGGCGCCCCCTCCGCGCCGACCCAGTGAACACCGACGCCGAGGTAGCGCGCGGTACCGTCAACTGAGCGCTTGCAGCCTCGGCTGCCAGCGCCTACCGACGGCCAGGAGGCGGTGCGACGTGCGGTTCCGTGACTTGCTCGCCATCGTGGTCGGTCTCGCCATCGTCGGAGCGATCGGGTACGGGGCCTGGACCTGGCTAGATGACACGGTCCAAGGCGAACAAGCGGAGCCGGAGGCCCAGCCGGGGACCGACCCCCAGGCCACGGCCGAGGCGTACCTCGACGCCTGGGAGCAGGGTGACCACCTGGCCATGGTGCGCTACGTGCGCGATGCACCGGAGGACTTCGCCTCCCGCCACAGCCAGCTCGTCCAAGCCCTCGAGCCGACCGACGTGCGGATCGAGGCCGGCGAGATGAACGCACCGCAGGACGGACGAGCCACGTTCCCGCTGACGATCTCCCTGGACGTCCCTTACGCAGACGAGCCACTCAGCTGGGAGTCCTCGCTCGAGATGATCCGAGAACGGGGCCAGTGGGGGATCGTCTGGTCCCTGGAGACGATCCACCCCGAGTTGCGGGACTCGTGGGAGTTCGCCAGTGAGTCCGAAGAGGTCGATCGCGAGGAGATCCTGGCGGCCGATGGCACGGTCCTGTCCGGGGAGCGCAACCTGACCGTCTTCGGGTTCCGGCCGGACCAGGTGGATGATCCCGAGGAGTTGGCCGAAGCGTTCGAAGAGGCCATCCCCGGCAGCGGCGAACGGGCAGCCCGCGAACTGGCGCGCAACGACCTCGTGGACGACTGGCTCTACCCCGTCGCCACGCTGGCGGAAGCTCGTGCCGACGACGCGCGACGAGCGTTGGCGGGCGTCCCTGGCGTGGTGCGGCGCGGTGACTCCGGTCGTGACCTCTACGACCAGGGGTTCGCCCTCCACGTGGTCGGCGTGATGAGCGAAGCGACCGCGGAGCAACTCGAGGAACGCGACCTCTCCCCCGACACCCGTATCGACATCGGGCAGTTCGGGCTCGAACGCGACCTCGAGGAGCAGTTGATCGGCAGCGAGATCGTGCGGGTTGGACTGCGCGAGCGCGATAGCGACGGCCCCTTGCGCGTGATCCTCGCCGAGACCCAGGCCAACCCGTCGAGCCCGGTGGAGACCACGATCGACATCGCCGTGCAGAAGGCGATCGAGAACGCCCTGTTCGGGACGAGCACGACGGTGGGGCTGGTCGCGGTGGATGCCGAGAACGGCGCGATCCTCGGCTCGGCGAGCCGCCCACTGAACGGCTACAACCGCGCCTTCGAGGGCCGGTACGCCCCCGGGTCGACCTTCAAGCTGGTGACCTTGGAGGCGCTCCTTGGCGATGGCATGACCCCGGATGACCCCGTCGACTGCCCGGCCGAGACGACGGTGGGAGGGCTGCGTATCACCAACGCCGGAGGCACCGGTCACGGCAGTGGTGACCTGCGCGAGGCCTTCGTGCAGTCGTGCAACACCAGCTTCGCGCCGCTCGGTGACGCGCTCGGCAACGACGAGCTGACCGCCGCCGCCGAACGTTTCGGGTTCAACGACGATTGGGGACTGCCGCTGTCCTCGTTCGGCGGGTCGTTCCCCGAGCCAGCCGACTCCGCGGAGCGTGGCGCCGCTTCCTTCGGACAGGCGCGCGTCGAAGCCTCGGTGGTGCAGATGGCCAGCGTGGTTGCCGCCGCCGTGACCAGCGAGTGGCACGCTCCCTACCTGCTTCAGGGTGACGGCCCGCAGGAACCCCGCGCCTTGGCCGAGGGTGTGGCGGAACCGATGCGCGATCTGCTCCGCGCGGTCGTCGTCGAAGGCACCGGCACCGAAGCAGACGTCGACGGACGCGAGGTTCTCGGCAAGACCGGCACCGCCGAAGCGGGCGACGGTGTCGAGCACGCCTGGTTCGTCGGGTACTACGACGGCGTCGGCTTCGCGGTGCTGGTCGAGGGAGGCGGTTCGGGTGGCCAGGTCGCCGCACCGATCGCCGCCCGCTTCGTCCGCGAACTCGCGTCCCTGCGGTCTGCGGGTCTCGGCCAGGACGACAGCGGTGGGTCCAACGACGAGGACGGCACCGAGGGGCCCAGCGACGAGGACGACTCCGAGGGAGCCGACGACGCGGACGAGGACGACCAGCAGGACAACGGCTGATCCCCAGCCAGCCGACGTAGCTCCGACCCG
>SKNK01000142.1 GCA_007120565.1 Nitriliruptoraceae bacterium
CCCTCGCGCCTGTTCGGCGAGGGCGTGCACGATCCGCGGAGGCGCCAGGCTGTAGACCCCCTGCCGGAGAGCCATGAGGACCATCACCAACCCGAGGATCACCGTCAGCACCGCCGCACCGACCGACAACGCCGGAGCTTGGCTCTGCCGATCGACCGGGAGACCCAGCAGGATCGTGATCGTGAAGGTGATCGCCGTGGACATCCCCACGAGCAGGCGCCTCTGGAAGCGGTCATCGAGGTAGCTCGAGACGATACGTGGCGATACCTGGCTCGAAGCCAGGCCTGCGACGATGGAGCGCATCCACAAGGTGAACACCGCGAGCGTGACCATCGCGCTCACGAGTGCGGAGAGCAACACCTCCGCGGTGTCGATCACCGCCGGCAACGTGAGCCCAGCGGCGCGGTCGGCCGCACTCACGAGCAGCGCAAGCACGATGCCAAAGGCACCGGCGAGGACAGCCTGCGCCCCCGACCGGGCCAGGAACCTGACTCCGTCGGGGAAGCGCAGCCACGGTGATCTCCGGGGGCGTGGATGCATGCATCCACGCTGCCGTCCCCGCAGCCCTCCTGGACAGGGTCCGCCTGCCCGTTCGGTCAGGGCCACCGTTCGCTCGACTGGCAAGGAACCGGCCCTGTCCAGTTCGGCTCAGGAAGGACCCCGGGGGAAGGACACGGGTCCCGCACCCCGAGGCTCGCCGCGTGCCCCAGACTTGCCGCATCGAACACGACCGATCACATGGAGGCGACATGAGTGACCAGGATCCCGGCGTCGGCGAGAAGCTCAAGGGCCTCTCCAAGGAGGCCGCCGGCAAGACCGTCGGCGACGACGACATGAAGCACGAAGGTGAGGCTCAGCAGAAGAAGGCGCAGAAGGCCGACGAAGCCGCTCGCGCCGAGGAAGAGGCAGAGCGCAAGCGCGCAGAGCAGGCCGGTCACAAGGGCGAAGAGGTCCGCCACCAGGACTAGCTCTCGCCCGCCCCCTTCCTAGCCAGTTCGACGCGACGAGGTCCTGTCCGAACGAGAGGCAGGGCCTCTTGCGTCGACCGGCCGCCCGTGATGGTCTAGCGAACAACATCCCAGCCCGATCCGCAGAGCCGCACGACACCGCTCCTGCCGAGGACAAGTCGTACAGAGGACAAGGACGACCGATGAGCCAGTCCGTTGCCGTAGACCCTGGGTGGTACGAGCAGGCCGCCTGCCAGAACCAGGGATGGCAGAAGTTCTTCGACGAACCGGATCCCACCGCGGCCCAACGCCTCTGCGCCGGTTGCCCGGTCAGGATCCCCTGCCTGCGTTTCGCCATGTCGCAAGGCATCGACAACGGTATCTGGGGAGGACTCACGCCCGAACAGCGGCGCCGTACGCGAGCCAGCACGACGTGGGCAGCCTGACCACCGGCGTTCGTGAGATCGGACACCAGCGACACGCACGGAGGCGCACCTGTGGAAGGACTACTGTTCACGATCGCCGTGCTCGTGGTGGTCGCGGTCGTCGTCGGGATCTTGCCGCGTCGCAAGGCGGACGCCCGGGGCCCGCAACAGACCACCGAGCCGCCAGGCGAGCGCAGTGCACCCGACGACTGGCCCCGCGATGGCGGTGACAACCCGCGGGCTCCCTGACCCGACATCGTCTGCCACGCACCGAGGGTCTGTGGGAGCGACGGCGAGACCTAACCCAGACGGGCTGGACGAGGTACACCGCCGAACGGCCACACCTCGGATGCGGACCGCCGACCTTGGCTGCATGCTCCCCTCGCGTCCGTGCCGCCGCACGAGGCGAGCTACCGACGAACGGGTGTCGTAGATGGGCCGGACCGGACGCGAGCGACGGGGGGCGTCGACCACCGTGCCCGGGATCCTGGCCCTCGGACTGCTCGCCGTCGGGGCCTGGGCCCTGTCGCAAGGCGGAGCCACGGCGCAGGGCCCGGACCCCGACCTGGTCACCCGCGGCGGCGAGGTGTTCCAGGCCACCTGCGCTGCCTGTCATGGCACCCGCGGCGAAGGAGGTCCCGGGCCGGGCATCGCGGATGGACCACCGGTCCGCGGGATCGAACTCGCCTACCTGGACATGACCGTGCGGACCGGGCGGATGCCGATCCCCGACCGGGACGTCGGCGTGTACGCGGACCAACTCTCCGAACAGGATCGGCTCGCGCTCGTCGCCTACGCCGAAGAGCACCTCGAGGTCACCGGCGAGATCCCGACCGTCGAGCCCGGGCATCCCGCCAGGGGCCAGGAACTCTACGTCCGCAACTGTGCCGCGTGTCACGGCGCCGCTGCGGACGGCGGTATCTCCGGCGCCAGCGTTTTCGTCCCGCCGCTCGTCGGCCTGGACGGTGTGGCTATCGCTGAGGCCACTGCCGTCGGCCCCTTCGAGATGCCCGCTTTCGACCCCGCCGTTCTCGATTCCGAGGACATCAACGACATCGTGGCCTACCTCGAGGCCGTCGAGGCGTCACCCCGGACCGCCGTCGGTCTACGCGAGGTGGACCAGGCGGTGGCGGGACTGCTCGCGCTCGGTCTGGCCCTCGCCGCCAGCCTGGTGTTGTTCATCGTCGCTCGCGCTCGCCGTTGGTACCCACACGAACCCGGCGCCTACCGCGACGCTCCTCCCTTCGAGCCGCGGTCATGACCGTGACGCGGCCGAGCGAACCCACCGAACCCAGCCCCCACGGTGCCCGCTTCAGTTCCGGATGGGTGGCCGGCTGGCTGGCCGTTGCCGCGGTTGCGTTGGTAGCCCTGGGCGTGCTCTGGTTCCTCGACCATCGCGTCGAACTTCTGGCCACCGTCGGCGCGGTCGTCGCCCTGGCCGTCGGCCTCGCACTCCATCACCTCGTCGTCACCCAGGACGACGGCGAGCACCAGGACGAGCGGCGTCCCTCGACCGCCGGTGTGCCCGCAACGGGGGTTCCCCGGCGGCGGCTGCTCGGCGGCATGCTCGCAGCCGTGCTGGCGCTGGTCGCCGGCCTCTTCGGTCTGCAACGCTTCGGCCCTCGACGCCCCGCAGGCAGTGCGTGGAGCGAAGGCAGCGCGCTGGTGACCATCGGAGGGACTCGACTTCGTCCCGAGGACATCCCGCTCGGTGGGGTCGTCACCGTCTGGCCGGAGACCGCCGTTGGGACCGAGCGAGCGGCGGTGATGGTGATCCGACTCCGCGACGCCCCGATGGCTCCGACGCGGCTCGAGGGGGTCGCGGACGACCACCTCGTCGCCTACTCGCGCCTGTGTACCCACGCCGGCTGTGCGGTCGCCCTGTACCGCGACCGCGACCAGGCCCTGTTCTGCCCCTGCCACCAGGCCACCTTCGACGC